>JAUVRS010000024.1 GCA_030597505.1 Desulfobacteraceae bacterium | reverse complement strand
TCTGAAATAAGTTTTTCAATCCGAACCCGTTTATCTGAAAGATAGGATATGGCGGCCGGAAATTCGTTTTCATATCCGCTGCTAAAGGTGATTTCTTTTTCATGTCCCCAGAGCCTGATAAAAGGAACCTCTACAGGTTTTAAAGCCAGCCCGACCACACAAATTGCCGCCCTTCGTCCCGTTGCCTTGACGGTAGTGTCAAAGGAAGATTGATTTCCGACACAATCAAAGGCAATGTCGGCCCTCAATCCTTCGGTCAGCCTGCCGATCTCTTTTCCGGCGTCGGTCTCGGTGGGATGGATCACAGAGGCTGCACCTGTTTCTAAAGCCATGTTCCTCCGCGCCTTCATAGGTTCAACCACAAAGACTCTCCCGGCCCCTGCTGCAAGACAGGCCTGCATGACAAGCAGACCGATAGGTCCGGCACCGATTATGGCAACGGAGGCACCGATCTCCATTCGGCTTCTCTTGACCGCATGGATGGCTACCGCCAAAGGTTCCACAAACGTCCCCATTTCATCTGTGACCGAATCAGGCAATCTCAAAAGCGAATACTCTTCAAAGACCCCGTATTCAGCAAAGGCCCCGTCAGCCGCAAACCCGACCGTGCCAAGTTTTGTACACATAATATACTGACCGCGTTTACAGTAGTGGCATTCACCGCAGTAGAGTAAGGGATTGACAACCACCCGGTCACCCGGGGAAAATCGGGTCACATCATCACCCACTTCGGTCACTTCTCCGGAGAATTCATGTCCCAGGATGACAGGCCCCCCTTCCCGGTTGGTAAGCGGGTGAGGCCGGGTTGGAATGATAAAGGGTCCATCCCTGTATTCATGCAGATCAGAGCCGCAGATACCACAGGCCTTTATCTTCACCTTTACCTGGCCCGATCCCGGAACCGGATCAGGAATATCCTCAAAACGAATGTCACCTTTTTCATACCACAAAGCAGCTTTCACAGGCCTGCCCTCCTTCCTAAAAAGTCCGTTCCATTGTCTTTTTGACAGCAGCTACGATTTGGTCAGCATTTGGCAAGTAAGCCTTTTCCAAACTAAAGGGAATCGGTACAAAGGGCGCTCCCACACGCATGATTGGCGCATCCAATTCATCCAGGATTTCTTCGGATACCGCAGCTGATATTTCAGCGCCCACTCCAAAGTTTTTTACAGCCTCGTGGGCGATGACAAGCCGATGGGTTTTTGCTACAGAACCAAAGATTGTTTCCCTGTCCCATGGCGATATGGTTAAGAGGTCAATCACCTCAATATTGATGCCGTCCTGGGCCAGAATCTCGGATGCCTTTAGGGATTCATGAACCATCTTTGAAACGGCAACCACCGTCACATCAGTCCCTTCCTTTTTTATATCGGCCTTTCCTATGGGCACCCGGTACTCCTTCTCCGGGATAGATCCCTTGAGTGCGTGGAGGGCCTTATGTTCAATGAAGACTATTGGATTGTCATCCCTGATGGCCGATTTTAAAAGGCCTTTTACATCATAGGGGGTGGCCGGCATGACCACTTTCAAACCGGGTACGTGGGCAAACCAGGCCTCCAGGGACTGGGAATGTTGGGGTCCCGCATTTAAACCTCCGCCCGAAGGTGTTCTTATCACGACCGGCACTTTGAATTGACTTCCAAACATATAGCGCATCTTGGCAATCTGATTTACAATGCCATCCATGCAGATGGTCATAAAGTCCATAAACATGATTTCAACAATCGGCCTGAGGCCACAGGCTGCCGCACCTGCAGCAAGACCTGTAATTGCAGCCTCACTGATGGGGGTGTCAAAGATTCGTTCCGGTCCGAAAAGATCATACAACCCCCGGGACGCCCCAAAAGATCCGCCGGGGGTTCCCACATCTTCTCCGATGAGAACAACCTTATCATCCCGTTCCATCTCTTCCTTTATTGCCTCATTGATGGCCCAAATATACCTAATTTCTTTCATGTTATGCTCCTGAGGTGGACTTCTTAAATTGGTTCCGAGGTTGGGATGAACACCCGTAGTCTCTTAAGAAAAACTACACATACAAGTCATCCATCAACTCTGATTGATCCGGCAATGGACTCTTCCGGGCAAAATCAACCGCCCCTTCAATCCTCTGATTCACCATGTCAGCGATCTTTTTTATCTCGGCTTTGCGAAGCGTCTTGTCTTTTAGAAGTTTTTTTTCAAAATCAGCTATACAGTCTTTTTTCTTGGCCGCAGCCACTTCCTTTTCAAGACGATATTTTTGAGCGTCTCCCACAAAATGGCCATGCCATCGGGTGCTTTTTATCTCCAAAAGGGTTGGTCCCTGGCCCTTTCTGGCTCTTTCTACGGCCTCTCCCGCCTTTTCATAGATCTTCAAGATGTCATTTGGGACAACTGCCCCGGGCATGTCATAGGCCCTGGCACGATCTGCCACTTTTTTAATGGGCATATGTGTTTTCTGTGGGGTAAACTCCGCCCATCCATTGTTCTCGCACACATATACGATTGGGAGCTTCCGTATGGAGGCAATATTAAGAGATTCATGGAATGTTCCCTCATTGGTCGCGCCTTCACCAAAAAAACATACGGTCACCTGCCCGCTCTTTTTGTACTGGGAGGCAAAAGCAGCCCCGGTAGCAATGGGGATTCCTCCCCCCACAATTCCATTGGCCCCGAGAATGCCCGTCTTTGGGTCAGCTATATGCATGGAACCGGAGCGACCCCTGCAATACCCGGCACTTTTTCCAAAGAGCTCGGCCATAAAGAGGTTCAGATCGATTCCTTTGGCCAGTGCGTGCCCGTGCCCCCTGTGGGTGGTGGACATGTAATCCGAATCCTTTAGCCAGCTGCATACGGCCACCGGTGTGGCCTCCTGGCCGATACAGACATGAATAAACCCTGGTATTTCACCAGTAGAAAAGACCTCCATCAATTTCTCTTCAACCTTGCGAATGGTCACCATTTTTTTATAAATCTGAATCAGTTTTTTTTTGCCGGGTTTTCTCATGTTCCTATTTCCTCTCATCACTTCTCTTGGGTGTTTGATTTCTCCGGGATGAACTCTATTCCCTGGAGGACAAAATCGAGAATCCCCTTCATGACATTATCCATTGACTCAAATCTCCGCTTGAGGCTCCAACGTCTGGATGTCATGATAACAGGTATATATGGTAACAGGTCAGCTGCCAGTCGAAGGCGTTCCTCGTTCACACGCTGTCCTTTGAATCTTTCTCTCAAGAGCCCCTCAAAGAGTTCGATATACTCAGTCTCCCTCGCAAGAACCGTATAGAGGCTTTCCTTGTCAAGAGAAGCCGATTCTCTGTACATAAACATGATTATCTCTTGGTTTTGGTAAACCGCCTTGAGATTTTGATGCAGCGCCGCCTGTAACCGTTTCTCCGGGTCTTTAATCCCGGCAATCGCTTTCTTCATTTCCTCTCGAAGGACCCTGGTGATATAGTCATAGACAATATGAATTATATCTTCTTTGGTGGCAATGTAGTTGTAGAGGGACCCCATGGTGAGTCCAGCCTCTTTGGCAATTTCCCTGACCGTCGCTTTGTGGAATCCTTTGGCGGTGAAGACCTTGATAGCCCCATCGATGATCTGTTTTCTTCTTCTGTCTATCAATTTCTCATTCTTGATCTTTGTCTTTACCGCTCTTTTTTCCATATTTTTTTCGCTCACCCCATGACGCAATACTTAGATCTCCATCTCAAAAAACCAAGACATGGAGCAACACCAAAATATTTGGTAGAAACCCCACTATACTGAAACCCTGATGAGAGTGTCAAGGTGAAAGTGAGCGCCCGCTCAGATTTTATTGCACCCAATTCTTAAAGGGTTTTCAGTGGAATTCCGGTTTTTTCTTGACAAGAGAAAGCAGGGTTCAATAAAGTCTCTTTCTAGCGGTCAACGGCTGTGAACAACCCTTCCACCACTCCAATATTTGTAAAGTGTGATTTTTCTTTTTGGAATACCAGGAATCTTGGTGTGGCTTTGATTTAAACCAAAGGAGGAAAATAACCCACTGTTTCGTTTAAATAGGGATGGAGCCCTAAGCAAAGGTACTCCGGGGCAAAGATACCGCGGGTCTATCTGATGCAGAGATTGTGAAAAATGGCCATTTATGGATAGACAATAGTTCACTTGTTAATGAAAGGAGGAAAAAGATGTTAGGATCATTTAAAGTCAGGACGCCGGACTGGATACTTTTTGGATTTGACACGGTTCGCCAGGTGGGGGTTGAGGCCAAACGATTGGGGGCCGGGAAGGTTATGCTGCTCACCGATCCTGGTGTAGTCAAAGCGGGTCTTCTGGACCCGGTGTACGAGTCTCTCAAAGGAGAAGGTCTGGAATATGACATCTTTGACGCTGTTGAACCGGAGCCCTCCATCCAAAGTCTTTTGGAGGCCTCAAAGATGGCAAAACAGGGTAAGTTTGACGTCATTGCAGCCGTGGGCGGTGGTAGCACTATGGATACAACCAAACTGGTTGCTGCAATGATGACGAACGAGGGGGATATCCAGGATTTTTTTGGAGTAGACAATGTACCTCAACGGGGCTTGCCCACCATTATGGTCACCACCACATCGGGTACGGGATCGGAGGTGACCCGGATGGCCGTTTTTACCGACACCGAAGTTAACCTCAAGCGCGTGGTAAGCGCTCAAAATATCCTGGCGGATGTTGCGATTATAGACCCCAATATGACGACGAGCGTGCCACAACCGGTTACAGCGGCAACCGGAATCGATGCATTTATTCACGCGGTGGAAGCTTACGTAGCCCTCAGCGCCAGCCCATTGACAGACACAATTTGTCTGGAAGCCATAAAATTGACTGCTGAAAACTTGGGACCTGCCTTTGCAAACGGCAATGATATGGCTGCCCGTTACAACATGGCTCTGGGGAGTTTTATGGCGGGAATTTCTTTAAATAACGCCGGCGTGGGTGCCGTGCATGCCCTGGCATATCCTATTGGGGCGGAATACCATCTGTCCCACGGCCTTGCCCTGATCGTGATATTTGCCGAGACCATGCGCTCCATTTCCATTTCATGTCTTCCCAAGTTCAGAAAGATTGCGGAGGCTATGGGAATTGATGTTGACGGTCTGTCCCCGTGGGAGGCTGCGGATGAAACAGTGGATGGGATGACGGAGTTGGCGAGGATGGTGGGGCTTCCAACAACGCTTTCTGAAGTGGAGGGGGATCAAACCAAAATAGGTCAATGGGCAAAAGCGGCCCACGGCGAACAACGTTTGCTGGGCAATACGCCCAGAACCCTGAGTGTTGAAGATGTTGCGCAAATCTTCGAGAAATCTTTTTGATTCGCTTTAACTTGGAAGAAAGCTCAATCCAACACTCTAATTCTCCTTTTTTCAGTATGGGGAATGCAAAGGGTTTGTGACCGTATACATCGGTTTTTTGAATGACCCCTTATGTTACAAAAAGTTCAAGCAATTTTTGTAAATGGGCCTCTTTCCAAAAAGTTTTGGGAGGAGGTCCATATAAGATCTGCATTTGATAAAACTCTAGTATTTGATCAATACACCGCTTTTGACCTGGATCTTGAAATTAAGGGCGCTACCCTATCCCGGCAAATTTTTGGGGTTGTGTTTCTTTTTAAATTTCATATCTCCACAGGACCATTTTCCTGACAACATCATCACACTAGCGCCCGATTCAACTTAGCAAAAATTGAGTAGAAGGTATTAATTAATTGAGTGTGATTCATTTTCAATAATCCCCAGACAATCTTGCACCACAACCCCTAAAACCCTCAATTTTGTGATCCAAAAAGGAGGTCCCATGTCAATGACAGACAGAAAGAGCACACGACGCACATTTTTGCAAACGGTCGGTGCTATGGGCGTCGGGTCGATGGTTGCGGCAATGGCCCCTTTTGTAAACGCTGCGGATAAACACAGTACAAAGAACAGCGATCCCAAGACCGTACCAAAACGGCCGTTTGGAAAAACAGGCGTTGATGTCCCTATACTCTCGCTTGGTGGTGTATTGAGAACGTCGGACCAAATGGTATTCCGGATGGCTTTTAAAATGGGAGTAACCTATTGGGATACTGCTGATAGTTATGGGTGGGGAAAAAATGAAAAGGCCATAGGCAAATATTTTGCCAGATCCCCCAATGACAGGAAAAAGGTGTTTTTGGTCACCAAAGCCGCGACTTCAGACCCAACAAAATTGTCGCAAAAACTCAATGTGTCACTTCAAAAAATGAACACACCCTATGTTGATATGTATTTCGTACATTATGTAAAAAATGTCAAAGATGAATTGACGGCTGAAGTCAAAGCCTGGGCTGAAAAAGCGAAAGCCGAAGGCAAGATCCGATTTTTTGGATTTAGCGCTCATAAAAACATGGAAAACAGTATGCTTGCGGCCTCTAAGCTTGGCTGGATCGATGGGATCATGATGAGCTATAATTACAGACTAATAGTAAAAGATGAAATGAAAAGGGCAGTCGATGCTTGTGTGAAAGCCGGAATCGGATTGACCGCCATGAAAACACAGGCTGCTTTTTCGGCAAATTTTTATGCGTCCATTGGGTCTGAAACGGATAATGCATTGAAAATGACTGAAAGTTTTATGAAAAAAGGATATACGGCCAAGCAAGCCAAACTTAAGGCGGTTTGGGAAAATCCAAACATTTCCAGCATCTGCTCGGCTATGCCCAATTTGACCATACTGGAGGCGAATGCTGCGGCTGCCATGAATAAAGCAGAATTTTCTGCACACGACAAACATTTGTTGGATCAATATGCTCATCAAACCGCCCCTGGATATTGCGCCGGCTGTGCGGATATTTGTGAATCAGCCGTTGATTACAGCGTTCCCATCAGCGATATATTGCGTTATTCCATGTACAATTGTAGCTATGGAGATCGGGAAACGGCGTCAGCGTTGTTCCATACGCTGCCACTAGACATTAAAACAAATTTATTGAAAACAGATTTTTCAGATGCGGAAAACCGATGCCCTCAAAAAATGCGAATTGGCAAGGTTCTGAAAACAGCGCTGGAAGACTTAGCCTAGTACGGAAATACTCCCGTCGTTCCTGACTTACCGTTGGACGTCTAAAACGAGAGGCGTTACCCACAGATTACGTTGAACTTCGATGGCTCAGTCGTCAGCACAAAAGGCCACGCCGAGGGCACGGCCGTTGGGTTCAACAAGAGGAAAAAAGGCAGCCCAAACAACTCCAATCTCAGATCTTGGACAAAACCAGAGCGTATCATTTGCGTTTCGGCTTTTCTTTCGCCGGGACTATGGATAAAACTCTAATAAGATCTCTCAAGTTTTCAAGTATCCGGATTTAATGTGCTTACCATGAACATAGCACAACACTCGATCCGCCCCTCCAAATCATGATATCAAAGGTTTGTGATGATCTGAACTGTGTCATTGACATGTAAGCTATATATCCTTTGTCCATAACGAGCCAACAGCCGGTCCACCTCCAACACATAGCGTCGCACCCCCCATGGCTACCCCTAACCGTTCCATTTCATAGCACAGGGTAACAATAAGGCGTACTCCAGTGCACCCTACAGGGTGACCCAGAGCAATACCGGAACCGTTATGGTTCACCTTATTTAATTCCAGTTCAATGCCGGATTCTTCTTTGAGCATTCTTCCAACACCCAGCCATTGCGCTGCAAAAGCCTCGTTAATTTCCCAATAATCTACATCTTCAAACTTCATACCTGAACGTTTAAGTAGCTTGGGAATTGTAACGGCGGGTCCAAGTCCCATCACCTTGGGATCGACTCCCTCATCACAGATATCAATCAATTTCAGCAAAGGGTTAATGTCCAATTCACTGGCTTTGTCTTTAGACATGATAACCACTGCAGCAGCACCATCATTTATACCTGAAGCATTGGCAGCGGTTACAACACCGTCTTTCTTGAAAGCGGGACGCAATTTGGCCATACCTTCCAAGCTGGCGTCTCTGATGGGATGTTCATCTGTAGTAAACAATTCCGTTTTTTTCCTTTTCGTAACTTCTACTGGTACGATTTCCCTATCAAATTTACCACCCCTTATGGCTTCCGTAGCTCGCGTATGACTGATTAGGGCAAGCTCATCACATTCTTCACGGGTAATGCCGTATTTATCAGCAACATTCTCAGCGGTCATTCCCATGTGACCGGGGACAAGTTCGTCTACCAACCCATCACAAAGCATGTGGTCTTCTATGGTACCAGGTCCCATTCTGTAACCCATTCTTCCTTTAGGGATCAGATATGGGGTTTGCGTCATATTCTCAACACCGACAACTAATGAAACCTCTGTGTTTCCAAGCATAATATTATGGCATGCAATTTCAAGCGCCCGCATCCCTGACGCGCAATTCTGATTCACACATAAGGCGCTGCTTCTATGGGGGAGTCCTACTCTCATCGCAACTTGACGGGCAGGAAGCGAACCCTGCATTCCGCCGTAGACCTGTCCCATGCAGATTTCATCAACAATATCGGCATCGATCCCGGCTCTTTCAATAGCATTCTTAGCAGCAATTATGGCTAAATCCCTCGCTGGAACGTCACTGAGGCCTCCTAAGAATTTCCCAATAGCCGTTCTGCAAGCGCCTACGATAACAACATCTTTAGTTCCCATCCTTAGTCCCTCCCATTTTATTAACACTGATAGAATTCCCCATAGTTTACCTAGCGTGCCTTATCACCAGGAAACGCAAAGAGTACCCAAAAGTAAAATAATGGAATTTATTTCATCATAGAGTGCCAGAGATGATAACTTTCTGGATCTGGCTTGTTCCCTCATAGATCTGTGTTATCTTTGCGTCCCTCATCATCCTTTCCACTGGATATTCCTTCACATAACCATAGCCCCCCAGCAGCTGAACAGCGTCTGTCGTCACCTTCATAGCCGTTTCAGAAGCCTAGAGTTTGGCCATGGCCGAAGAACGCATCATTTCTTTAGAAAGCTTATCCATGTTTTTGGGAATCTTTTCGAACATAGAAGCTGCTTTGTAGGTTAACTGCCTGGCCGCTTCCACCTGGGTTGCCATGTCCGCCATCATCCACTGAAGACCCTGGAAAGAAAAAAGCGGTTTCCCGAATTGGGTTCTTTCCTTGGTATATTGTATTGCATAGTCAAGCGCACCCTGAGCAATGCCCACAGCCTGTGCGCCAACAGGGATCCTCGTGAAATCCAGCGTTTTCATGATAATGCCAAAGCCTGCACCCTCATCATCCAGAATATTATCACCAGGGACTTTGACATCTTCTAAGATGATTTCCACTGTTGAAGAGCTACGAATGCCCAACTTGTTCTCATGTTTTCCAATGCTGAGACCCGGCGTGCCTTTTTCCACGATGAACATGCTGATCCCCTTGTGCCCTGGGACAGATGTGTCTGTTTTTGCAGCTACGCAGATCACATCTGCCACATCCGCATGGGAAATGAAGGTCTTGGTTCCGTTAAGTACATAGTGATCTCCATCTCTGACTGCCTTGGTCTTCACCCCGGAAACATCAGAACCTGCGTTCGCCTCGGTGAGCCCAAAGGCTATCAAGTGCTCACCTGAGGCAAGTTTTGGCAGATATTTGCCTTTTTGTTCGTCACTGCCCGTGAGAAATATGGGCATCGTCCCCAGTTCATGTACAGGCAGGATCACGGAGGTGGATCCGCATACTTTGGCGATTTCCTCTACGATTAAGCAGAGGGACAAGAGTCCCATTTCAGAGCCACCATATTCCTCCGGGAAGTCAGCGCCAAATAAGGCATGTTCACGAAGGACCTCTACCATATCCCACGGGAATTTTGCCTCCTCATCGCGTTTTTCAGCACCTGGGGCAATCTGCTCTTTGGCGATACGCGCCACAGTGTCCTTCAACATCTTCTGTTCTTCTGCAAGCTCATATGACATGTTTTTGCTCCTTCAAGAAAATAGTTAAAGTATTTGGATCTCTGCGGCCTTTGTATGCCCAATGAATACTTGTTCTGCGGAATTCGGCTCTACACATCTCCTTACGAAACCCTAAATAACTGAACGAGGCTTCGTAAAAACAGTTAATTACTACTGCATTAAATCTGTTTTACGAAATTAGCGATTGCTTGACCAATCTCAGCGGGGGAGTCTTCCTGAACCAAGTGAATTCCGGGGATCGTTATCTCCCTTTGGTTCGGCCATGTTCGGCAAAACTCCCTATACCTACCAATGAGGATACCGCCCGGGTCGGCATTGATAAACAATTTGGGGAGTTTATTTTCACACATCCATTGAGCATATTCATTCACGATTTCTACAACATCAGCCGGTTCTCCATTAATGGGAAGTTCTCGCGGCCACACGAGCATCGGTCGTCGATCCTCACCCGGTTTCAGGTAGGGTCGCCGATAGGCGGCCATTTCCATTTCTTTCAATTCGCGTAAAATTCTGCTGGGTAAAACACGTTCGATGAACAGATTCTTTTCCAGGATCATCTCCTCCCCAGCCAGCGAGCGCACCTGAGGCAAACCACATTTTTTAGGTTTGACTAAGAGTTTTCTTAGTCAAAGCGGATTCCAGTCTTTTTTTCCCAAAATTCCCGTTCCTTTTCCCTCCAGTCCGTACCTCCGAATCTCTGGTCGCAGAAATTACTTAATCGGTCAAACCATTTGACCCACGAGCTTTTATCATTTTCTTTGGCCTCAAAGACATCCGCAATGAATACACCGATGTTATTGATTTCATCTTTCGGCGCATAGTAGGAAGCGCCACCTTCAACAGATTTCTTGAGGTCATTTTCTGTTAAAGCATGTGCCGTTAGCATGAGGGCCGGGACACTTTTGCTTTTAGCAATTTCAAGCAGTTCATAGCCCTTGACCCCCATTATGTCTAGAACGGCAATGTCATAGTAATTATTTTCAAGGCGTACCTTTGCTTCTTCAAAAGAGGAAACAGCGTCAATGCGACACATGTTTAGAATCTCTGTTAGCATCTCCAGGACATCTTTTTCATCGTCTACGATAAGAACTCTTTTTCCTTCTATTGTTTTTTCTGCCTTTGACAGTCCCATCTAAACTCTCCTTATTGGTTTATTTCTGTATTTCACGAACTCCATTGGTGAACTGAAATCGAATTTCGCCTTCGGCCATATCCCCACTAAGACCTATCAAGGCAATTCGGCTTACATGCAAACGACCCAGCAGGCTTATATACCTTGACAGAAACCAAACATATCATCAAGTCCAAAAACCTATGATATCTGATTCAATCTCTCAGGTTTTGGGAAGGTTGAGTTGTCTTATTCTCTTCAATCGAGTTTGAGGTCAGAATCTGCTTTTTTTTCAATTTTTTTGACGCAAATTCCGATCTTTTCCAAAGTGTATGGCTTCTCATTATACCTCCCATCCCTCGCATCCGAAAAATGGCTTTATGTTGACCCGCTTTATCCGGAGGCTACACCGTCTGATTTTTGAAGAAACATATGGGTTCAGGGGATAACTCTACCGAAATTTCTTCTATTTTGGGTCCTTCTGGCAAGATCAAGCCATCGGGTCACCGTCTTGCCTCTTACGCCCTTCCTGCCCCAGCCCTCAATTTCGGCCAGCGAGTTACCCCCACAACACCATGAGGTTGAATCAATTTGACACACAAGATCAATTTTCTTATGCTCCTCACACACAAAAGGAAGTTCCTATCAACCCTGCCGAGGCTCTGGGAGTTCGACGACTTGCATGCCCGTGATGTTGCTACTACCATTTTTTTGCTGCAACCGACCGGACAGGGCCGTTGCCTCGGTCTGGGGGGAGAGTTACAATCTGCGCTTTATGTTGGGGGTGGGTGAGTGTCGTGGGTCTGGTCTCAGATCGTTGAGTCCGTGCGCAAGTGGGGGCTCGGGGTTTGTCTGTATCTGCTCGGGCGCTGGGTCCGGCGGCATCTGTGGGATCGGGCGGACGTGATCCTGTTCAAGTTCAGCACCGAACCTGGCAAACTGGAGCGTCGTATGAAACTGCCGCCGGGCGCCGATCCGGGCTTTGTCGGCCCCGAAGACATCGAAGAGGTCGCCGCGCTGTCCCCCTTTATGACCGCCAGCACCGTTCGGGAGCATCTGGCCCGCGGCGAGGTCTGCTTCATCGTGCGTCTGGCCGGCCGCATTGTTCTCCAGAGCTGGAATGCGTTCAAGGATCCGTACGTGTGGCTGCTGCACAAGCGGTTGCATCTTGGCCCAGAGGCGATTTTTATGTATAACACATATACGGCGCCGGAATATCGCCATCAACATCTGATGCCCGGCTCGATCGTCATCGGCAAGCAGCACTGCCGCGAACGAGGGTTGACGCATTTTTATACGGTGGTCGATCTCCGGGTCGGATTGGCGCTGCGGGCGTATGTCAGGTTGCTGGGCGATGGCCGCGCGGTGTTCGTGCAATACCGCCGCTGCCTGTGGATGCGCCGTTATCGCTGTCAGAGGATGAGCTTCGAAGAAGTGATCGAACGGTTTGACGACAGAGGCGCTCGTTCGTGAAGATCGCGTTCACATTTGCCAGCACGCCGCCGCGCCACCTTGGGGGGACGGACGCCGAGACCTATCTGCGCGACCGCCGGGGCAGTTGGGTGCAGGACATTGCTGAGGGGGTCGCCCGACTGGGCCACGAGGTCAGCGTACACCTGATCTATCCCATAACGGGCGAGGCTGAACACAACCGCGTCCCATGGTTCTTTTCCAAACCGACCCTCAGCGCCGCCTTCCTTCGCGAGGGCAAGGAACCGTCGATCCCGTTTTTACGGAAGCTGTTCGGCGAGCGGCCCGACATCATCCAGTACCAGCGAATCGGCTACACGGTCAACTTCGCTCTGATCTCGCTGTTGGCTCGCCTGAAGGGAATTCCCCTGGTGGGACAGGATCACGGCGACTGGTCTGACGTGTATCGTGGCGGCCCCGTGGTGGGGTTGCCGTTGCGGATCGGGATGCGGCTGGCCGACGAGGTCATCTTCCTCACACGGGAATCTCAGCAGACGCACCAGCATCTGTTCACCATCCCGCGCTCGTGCGTTATCCCGAACGGCTACGCCCCGCATTTTCGTCCGATGGACAAGGAACAGGCCCGCGCACAGACCGGCATCCGCGGTGATCCCGTCATTCTGTGGGTGGCGTTCTTCGTCAGTCACAAGCGCCCGTTCACCGTCCTCAAGGCATTTCGGCGCGTGGTTGCCGAGCATCCCAGCGCCCGGCTGTGCATGGTCGGCGGTGGTATCGGGGAGCCGAAGATGCGAGCCACCGTCGAGGCCGACGACCTGCTGCGCACTACCGTGGACCTCCGGCCGTTCATTAACAACCCCGACCTACCGCCGGTCTACAGCTCGGGGGACATCTACGTGATGGCGAGCGAGTATGAAGGGATGGCGATTTCGGTGCTGGAGGCGATGGCGTGCGGATGCGCGGTGGTGTTGTCGGACATCCCGTCGTTTCTGTTCTCCACGCGAGACGGAAAATACGGCCAACACTTCCCGGTCGGCGACGAAGAGGCGCTGGCCGATCGGCTGCTCACCCTGATCCGGCATCCGCAACTGCGGCAAAAGATCGCCGAGGGCGGGCAGCGCTGGGTCTCGTTGAATCTCACCCTGGAGCACACGGCGCGCCGCCTGGTGAGCCTGTACGCCCAGGTGATTGCCAGACGCAAAGCGACGACGGAATGAAGAAAACCCGTAGGGAAAAGAGGGGAGGTAGGTCCCCAAACAACTTACGACAATTGAGCGTAAATCAAGAATTACGGTCAAAAAATCTAAGTCTGTGATACCTTGATAGGAACCAAACATATCATCAAATTCAAAAATCTGTGATATCTTTAATTCGGGTAGATTGATGGAACCTGAAATATCCGATTCTGTATCTCAAGGTGTGGCGTTGTCGGATGCGCTCTTAATCTCTTGGTTGAATTTGTTTGACCGAATCTTAGTTACTGCAGTTCATGAGATGTCATGGGGCACATTTGAGCTTGATCCACAGACCCCTTTAGCCTATAAAGGACTTTAGTCCACATTCCCGATACAGGCCTTCGGCCGCAACCAAAAAAGTGTTCGGGTCTTTGAAGGAGTAGTACTCAGCCCCAGGCGATAAGGATATAGAGTTTACAGATTGATTTGTTTTCCTTTTTTCTCCCTCCGGCTTCCGGGGAGATATAACTTTCAAGAAAAATTTCTGGGCTAATCTAGCATACGATCTTTAAAGACTGTCTGTCGCTGTTGTTGAGAGAAACTGGAAATTTGAAACTGGAAACTCGAGAAATACCGACATATTTTCAAGTTTCGAGTTTCAGGTATCAATCGAACCAGGCGCCTAATGCTTTATCCGATATGCGAAATGATAACTCCAAAATGTTTTTCTATAAGTGTATACTAAGGCCCTAACTCTCATCCAATGGCTCGGTGCCCGACATGAAAAAAACCTTCCAATCTATCGATGATGTTTCTCTGGCTTTAAAAAAACAAGGATATATCTGCGATCGCAGGCTCGCAACCGTCGTTTACCTGGCCCTGGGGATGGAAAAACCCCTGCTGTTGGAAGGTGAGGCAGGTGTCGGCAAGACCGAGCTCGGCCAGGTCCTGAGCAGGGCACTGGACCGCCGTCTGGTCCGATTGCAGTGTTATGAAGGTCTTGACGTCAATACGGCCGTCTACGAGTGGAACTATACCAAACAGCTCCTCCGAATAAAGCTGGCGGAGGCAGACCATCAGGGGTTGGATGATCTGGAAAATATCTTTGACGAATCCTACCTTATCCAACGGCCCCTCCTGGAGGCCATTCGCAGTGAAGCCGACGGCAAGCACGTTTGCCTATTGATCGATGAACTGGACAGGGCGGATGAAGAGTTTGAGGCTTTTTTGCTGGAGGTCTTATCGGAATTTCAGATCACTGTGCCGGAAATCGGGACCCTCAAAGCAAAAAGCAAACCCCTTGTGATCATCACCTCCAACCGGACCCGCGAACTGAATGATGCCATAAAAAGACGCTGCCTCTATCACTGGATCAACTACCCGTCACTGGAAAAAGAATATGAAATTGTCAAAACAAAGGTGCCACAAATTTCAAAG
>JAUVRS010000056.1 GCA_030597505.1 Desulfobacteraceae bacterium | reverse complement strand
GGCCCTTGAGAAAACAGATTGAATATGGTGTCCTTGTCTAATTTGTTTTCAACCTCCAAGGAAAATTCAAATTTCGCGTTTGTAGGTCCTTGAAGAACCGGATAGGACGTAGTGATATTTATCCCCTCGAGTTTTTTCTCTTCCTTCTTTTTCTTGACTTCAATGGCTACTTTACTTGTAGAGACAAATTTCTTGTCTTGGGTTTCTCCCCTGATACCGATGGTATATTTTCCAGGCCCCACGAGCTTGCCCGGTTCGACCCTTAAAGTCAGATTTTTGGATTTATCGCTTTTCACGTGAACGCCCGTTACGCCAAAGCTATAGGTCTTTACCCAGGCCTTCCAACCCTCGGGGATTGAGGTGACCGCGATATCGATATTTTCATTCCGTCTTCCCTGGTTGGCCACGATAAGGTCGATGTTTACCCCTTTTTCCTCAAAAATCACCACTCCAGTGTATTCAGGTGAGACGGATATTCCGCGCTCCGGGAGATCTTTTTTCTCTTCGCCGAAGGCTGAAGAGTTGAGTGAGATTGGCAACGATACTATCATAATGAAAAATAGGGTTAAAAAAAGAAATGACCGTTTCTCTTTCCGTCTCATGGAATAAAACCTCCTCTGATTGTTTGCAGTTTCTCTACCGAACAGCTCCATTTAGGCAGGGGCCAACTTTATGTATCCTTCGCATGTTTTTCCAGGGAACTGACGCTATATCCTGCTTTCTTGTAATTTTCGAGAGCTCTTGATTTCATATTTTTGTCCTTTATCTTCTCTGAATGTTTGTCTCCCAGTTCGGCCGCATGACTCCACATCCCCTCCTTTTCATATTCACCGATTTTTTTGTTCACCCGGGTCTGTTCTTCAGGGGTCTCAACAACCGCGGCACGACACCACGATATGATTTTTTTCACCCTCTGACCACAGTACGGGCAGACGGATAAAGAGGGCTCATTAATCCCCTGGATGACTTCCAGACGGTTTGCGCATTTATCGCAACCCGCCTCGGGACTTAACGGTTCATACTCATAGATTGGCACTGTAAATACCTATATTTTTTGCCGTTTGAAGGGTGAGAGCCAAACAAAGAAGGGCCATAATTAAATCAAAAATATGAATTTGTAAAGAGTTTTTATATCGTCAATCTTCTTCCTGTCCGAGTTTTTTGAGGGGCTCTCTCTGGTCATTTTTTCCTTTCTTCCATAAAATCCTTGATGAAAGGGCTAAAACCGGCTTGACAATAAGGCTTTAGGGGGAATAATCTGTTAATATGGGTCGGAAATCCCTTTTCGTATTCAGCCAGCCCTCTCGAAGCCCTCGGATCACTATGGGTTAACTTTTTTATGGGGATATGGAAAACTTTGACAGGAAGTTTTTTAGTGGAGGTTGCACATTGAAAAAATGTAACTGGCAGACGATTTCATTGATGGCGGCGGGGCTTTTTATCGTTGGTCTAGGTGTTGCTGTGCCTGCTGGGGCCCAGCCTTCCATGAAGGAGAAGCCTGGTCCACCATCCAAGATCGAGGAAGAGGCTGCGAAAAGGCCTCCAACCGGGATTGACGTCTCAAGGATGACCAATATTCAGTCCATCGGTTTCTTTTCCACAAAAAAGGTGGTGCCTCGGGGACATATCTTTTCGGATGAGACCGCGAGGGTTATCTTGGCCAAAGGCGATATGGTCTATGTGGCCATGAAAAAGGGGCGCCAAACCAAACCGGGAGATCTGTTCACCGTTTATCGTCAGACCCCCGATGTGGTGGGATATCTGATCTCATCCCTTGGGAGGATTGTCCTCAAGGAGCAGGTAAAGGAGTATGGCAAAGAGCAGAGTAAGGGGGACCTTTATAAGGCAGAGATTGTTGAGAATTATCAAGGGATGCGCGTGGGGGACCCTATCTTGCCCTTCTATCCCATGTCTTCCTGCGTCTGGCCCACCCAACCGGACTGGGGGAAATTGAAGAAGCTGAATGGATGTGAGGATTTGCGGGAATGCAGGGTGTCAATTGTCTCTTCCATGGGACAAAGTGAGATCATTGGCCAGTTCTCCGTAATCTATTTGGCCCCCGGTTACAACTACGGCATCCGCAGAGGAAACATCTTTAACATAATAAAAAAAAGGGGGGAAGATGCCCCGAACAAACCGGTGCTTCCAGACGTGATACTCGGTCACATTCTGATCCTTGAAGCCAGGTTTGACACCGCCACCGGTGTGGTTCTATCTGCTTCGTCAGAGTTATCCAGGGGAACCCTTGTAAAACCCATTCCCTGGTCCCAGGTTATGAAAATCTCCTCCCTATTGCCCAGGTGTGTTCCTAAATGAGTTTGTTGTGAGTCTGGTGTTTCCATGAAAAATGCTTGACTAATTTGCACCAGCCTGCTTTATATTGCCGCCATTCTGTTCAATCGCGATCCGGAACAATTAATCCTCTATCATTTAATTTTTTTGCCTTTTCATGAAAATGTCTTCAGATGAAAGATGCGCCTGGTTGGCCCTCTGTTTGACCCCCGGCCTGGGAAACACGCTAATCAAAAGGCTTCTGGGGGCATTCGGGGATCCGAAAAATATCTTTAAGGCGGGCTTTTTAGAACTGTGCTCTGTAGAAGGTGTTCGAAGGTCGGTGGCCAGTGAGATTTTAAAAAATAAATTTGCCCTAGAGGCAGAGAGGGAGCTGAAGAGGGTTGAAAAAGGAAACGCCCGGATTATTGCCTTCTCAGATCCTTCCTATCCAAAGCTGTTGAGGGAAATTGATTCTCCCCCCATGGTTCTCTACGCAAAAGGGAAGGAACTGCCTCCGGATAAGACCTTTGTTGCCATGGTAGGATCCAGAAACCCAACACCCTATGGGATCAAGGTGGCGCAAAAGATCGGGATCGGGCTTGCAAGACGTGGTGCGGGTGTGGCCAGCGGTCTGGCAAGAGGGATAGATTCTGCCTCCCACATGGGCTGTCTAAAAGGAGGGGGGTTTACCATAGCGGTCTTGGGGACTGGCATTGATCGAATCTATCCTGCCATGAACAAAAGGCTTTCAGAGGATATTGCGGAGAACGGCACGATTATTTCTGAGTTCCCCATGGGTACCCCACCGGAACCAAGAAATTTCCCCATACGGAATCGGGTAATAAGCGGTCTTAGTAAAGGGGTGGCGGTTGTGGAAGCAACAAAAAAAAGTGGTTCCCTGATTACGGCCTCCTGTGCATTGGATCAAGGACGAGAGGTCTTTGCCGTCCCGGGGAGTGTCGATTCATTCAAGAGTACGGGAACGCATTTCTTGATCAAACAGGGGGCAAAGCTGGTGGAGAATGCAGAGGACATACTCGAAGAATTTGGATTTAACCGTAAGGGCGCATGGGATGGTGGTGATTTTAAGACGCCCGTCGCTGCCCCTGTGGATATGAATGAATCTGAAAAGAAAATATATGATATCATAGGAGATTATCCCACCCATATCGATCAGATTGTCAGGTTGGGAAATATGGATCCAGGTCAGGTCTCAGGCATATTGATGAAGATGGAATTGATGGGAATGGTACAGCAACTTCCCGGCAACATGTTTGTCCGGTAATTAAGGGACAAAAACGGCTGGGCTGGTGGGGAAAAGTTGTTTTTTTGTAAACCCTAAGGTGAACAAATATAATTTTTCGATGGGAGCAATTTAACAGAAATGTCAAAAAATCTACTGATTATTGAATCTCCGGCCAAGGCCAGGACCATCAAGAAGTACTTGGGGGCTGACTTTAAGATCATGGCCTCTGTTGGGCATGTGAAAGATCTTCCCGTCAGCAAGTTTGGGGTCGATATTGAAAACGATTTTGAGCCGGAATATGTCACAATCAAAGGCAAAGACAAGATCTTGAAGGGGCTGAAGGCTGCAGGAAAGGCGGCTGAATCCATCTATCTGGCCCCTGATCCTGATAGGGAAGGAGAGGCAATCGCATGGCATATAGCCAAGGAACTGGCGAAAGGAGGAAAACAAAAAAAGATATTCAGAGTCCTTTTTAACGAGCTGACGGATAAGGCCATCCGGAATGCAGTGTCCTCACCAAAATCCCTTGACAGGAATAAATTTGAGTCCCAACAAACCAGGAGAATCCTGGACCGCCTTGTGGGCTACCAGATCTCTCCGCTCCTCTGGAAAAGAGTAAAACGGGGATTGAGTGCCGGACGGGTGCAGTCCGTAGCGGTCAAGATGATCTGCGATAGAGAGAGAGAGATCCAGGCATTCGATTCTCAGGAATACTGGTCTCTAACAGCCCATCTCAAATCGACCGAACCGCCCCCTTTTGAGGCCAAACTTTCCAAATACAAGGGGAAAAAGGCCGACCTGAAAAATGAAAAACAGACGAGCAAGATTGTTTCCGAGATAGAGGGGTTGCCATTTAAGGTCTCAAAGGTTGCTCAAAAAAAGACAAGAAAAAACCCGCTTCCTCCCTTTACCACCAGCCTTCTTCAGCAGGAGGCCTTTAGAAGATTGAGGTTTTCGGCCAAAAAGACCATGTCCATTGCACAGAGTCTTTACGAGGGGGTGGAGTTGGGGGGCAGGGGGCTTGTAGGGCTCATCACATATATGAGGACGGATTCCTTCAGGTTGTCAGAAGATGCCATTTCCGAGGCGCGGGGATTTATTCAAAAGGCCTTTGGTAAGGAATATCTGCCCGACAAGCCCAGAAGGTTTAAAAGCCGAAAAAGTGCTCAAGAGGCCCATGAGGCCATACGGCCTACTTCGGCGAAACTTGAGCCAAAAGCTGTTTTGTCATACCTTACAAAGGACCAGTTTGCCCTCTATAATCTCATCTGGACACGCTTTGTCGCCTGTCAAATGAGTTCAGCCATAATAAACAAGACTCAGGTGGAAGTCATTGCCGGAAAAGCTGATTTCAGAGTCACCGGTTCTGTGGTTGTATTTAAGGGGTTTACGACGCTCTATGAAGAAGGCCCGGAGAAGGACAAAGAGGCTCAGCTCCCCCCACTACAGGCGGATCAAGAACTAAACCTCCTCAAATTGGATCCGGCCCAGCACTTTACCCAACCCCCACCCAGGTTTACTGAGGCAACCCTGATCAAGGCATTGGAGGAAAACGGTATCGGTCGGCCCTCAACCTATGCGGCAATCCTGGCAAACATCAGCGGAAGGGAATACGTGTCCATAGAAAAAAGACGGTTCGCCCCCACGGAATTGGGGTTTTTGGTGACGGATCTGTTGGTGGAGAGTTTTCCCGGTGTCATGGATACAGCCTTTACGGCCCAGATGGAAAACAATCTGGACAAGATCGAGCGGGGAGAGGTCAAGTGGACCGACGTTTTGAACCAGTTTTACGGGTCGTTTGGGAAGGATCTTGAAAAGGCAACGCGTGAGATGAAAGGGGAGGTCCCCACTGACATTTCCTGCCCGGAATGTAATCGTCCCATGGCCATTAAATCGGGGCGAAACGGGATCTTCCTGGCCTGTACGGGTTACCCCGAATGCAGAAACACTGCTAATTTTGCCCGGGATGACAAGGGAAATATCCTCGTTGAAGCACCACCTGAGTCGGGCAAAGAGGAGGGGACATGTGAAAAGTGCGGCCGGCCAATGGTGGCCAAAAATGGAAAGTTCGGATCTTTTGTGGCCTGTAGCGGGTATCCCGAATGCAAAAATATCTGGACGCCGGAACCGGTTAGTACCGGGGTCCCGTGTCCTGAAAAGACCTGCCAGGGGACATTGGTAGAAAGAACATCCAGAAAAGGAAAACAGTTTTATGCCTGTAACCAATATCCAAAATGCCGGTTTGCCACCTGGGATGAACCTTTTGACGAAGCCTGTCCTCAATGCGGTACCCCGGTCTTGGGTATCAAAAGACCGAAAAAATCATCGCCATCTCTTGTCTGCAGAAAAAAGGGCTGTGGCTTTTCCAAACCCCTTCCTTCTGAACTGAAAAATTAATGCACCCGAACCCCACTTCAGAAATCCTATTATTTCTCTCGGACTTATTGAGAACTTACAAAGACAGTCCTCAAAATCCTGTATGTTTTGGCTTTTTACAGGCCCTAAGGAATTTTTTTTAGATATTTATCCAGCTCTGTCTTGGGGACCCCCAAACAGTACAATATGTTGATAATCTGATCCCCGCAAAAAATTCCATCGGCCCGGGTGGTTGTATCTTCCGGTCTGAAGGCGATGGTTAGCCCTATATCCGCGGGTAGACGAGACAGGGCCGGGCCATCGCCAACAGCAATCACCTGGTCCGGTCTGATATCTTCCATACCCATGATCATTTCAAGGATTTCATTCTTTGTTCCATCGGTCAAAACGGGTTCTTCCAATTTGCCTGTAATTATATCATTTTGATCTACTTTGAGTGTGTTTGAAAACGCATAATCGGCGCCTGAGATTCCAAAGATCTTTTTCATGGAACAATCAAACCCGGCAGACAGGCGTGCAATCTTAAATCCCATGGATTTCAAGATCTGTATCAGCTCAAAGGCCCCGGGATTGAGGGTCAGGGTCTCGCTGAGTTTTTCAAAATCCTGTATGGACATGCCTTTCAGGGCGGATGCGTTCTTGATGAGCTCCTGAGCCTGGCCTCTCTTGCCATCCCCGGATTTGACTTCGGGTTTGACTTTACTATCCGCCAATTTTGAACGCCGCTTTATCTTCTCTGTAAAATCTCTTAGGGAGGAACTTTGGATCAATGTGGATTCGACATCAAAGACCACGATCTTTTTTTGTTTCTTAAATGTATTTTCCTTTTGAATCACGACGCTTTGGCCCATTTCAGCGCAAAGGTCCTTTAGCTCTCCACTCATTTTTTCCATTGATTCATTATGGGACAGATTTGCCCCGGTGATCATCTTCCCTGTGTCAATGGCCATTTCCGTGGAGAAAAATTTCCCGCGAGCAATCATCCTGCAATTTTCTATATTGATGTGATATTTGTGAAAGAAGGTGGAGATTCGTGAAATGATACCAGGCCGGTCCAGTCCCAAGACGGTCACCACATAATTTTCATCTTCCCTTTCAGGGGCAATTTTGTCTTTGTCGCAGGTCTCCAAAATAAGCTTCAAGTCCGTCTCCATCTCAATGGTCTTCAAACGGCTGATTATCTCATCTGTCGATTTATTTGATGCCGAAAAATCAACGGCAAGCGATATTGAAAATAACCCTCTTCGGCAATTCTCTTCAATATCAGTGACGTTTCCCTTCATGTCAAATATCTTGGTCGTGATTTTTGAAACCAGCCCTGGGGAATCAACACCGATTGCCGAAAGACTGATAATCTTTTTTCCTTGGTCCATTTTCCATCACCTCTTATCAGTAAAAATTATCTTCTGTCATAAAAGACAAACAATTCTTCTTCATAATATCTACCCTTTATAACCTGGCCCGGACCGAAACGCTTGATCTCCTTGTCTCGAAGAAATTCCGAGAACCTCACATTGATTTCCTCCGTAGAGACATTCTCTTGGAACCAGTGGATCGGTGCGTTGACATTGAGAGGCCGTGCGGCTATCAAGTGGCGTGTGGTCTTGGGGGCGAACAGCCGGCATTCTTGTGCCGCGTCGACAACCATTTTTTTTGTTATCTGAGGGGTCCAGATCACGATGTTTTTATCCCCCAAGCCATTGCAAAAGTCGGAGTCATGTGCTGATTGACACGGGATATATTCTATCTCGAGACCTTCCTGCTTCAGTTTTTCTTGGATTTCCTCCAAGACCTCATAGGCAGCCACAGCATCATTTACGATCTCTTTAGGGAACCTGATGATGTTGTATAAACTGCCTTGTTGGACCCCGTAGGCAAAAGGATTATCTTCCATGATCCTGACAAAGATTCCCTTATCAGTCGCCGGCTGTAAACTCCCACCCATTTCCTCTGCGATCCGCCTTAGAATGCCAAGCCCTTTAGTGCCCGCCACCATTCTGAACCAATACTTAAGGCTGACTGACTTGCTGAAATAGTCGATTTTGCATACGGGAATGTGTTTAAAACCCAATTTCTTGAAGACATATGTCCGGTGGTTGCCGTCCAGTACAACGTCGTTTTCATCAATAATTACAGGGTTTTCCAAGTCGGCCCAATTCTTGAACTCAAGGATCAGTTTGTCAGCCACATGGGAAAGAATCCCTTCGTGTTCTCTCAGGGAATCCACCCGAATGACTTGAAGTCTTAATTTCAGGGCCTCAGCCTCTATGCAGAACATCTCTTTGTATCCCTATTCGGACCTGGCCATCTTTTTGCATCCACCTTCTCATGGGTGGCGGTATGATCAAGAAGGGTTTTGTCTGATTTTATCCGTTTCTTTTGAAACCCTGAATCTGAGTAGTCATATTCTGGGCTATGTTTGTCCCAGCATCCATAAGCTAAGCACCATGACAATCATTCCGGTTATGACACCCAAAATGGGCACATGTTCCGTATCAAACGACTTGGCTACGGGAATCAATTCATCCAGAGAGATGACTACCATGATCCCGGCCACAACGGCAAGGACGAACCCCATGACATTTCCAGAGAGAAAAGGCGTCAGAACGATCGCAGCCAGGACCGCACCCAAGATTTCGCTCACACCTGAAAAAAAAGACCACAAAAATGCCTTTTTCCGACTGCCGGTGGCCGCATAGATTGGCGCTGATATGGCGATACCTTCGGGAATATTGTGAATGGCAATGGCCACTGCAATGGCAACTCCCAGATCAAAGGCTTCCATTGCACCGACAAAGGTGGCCATTCCTTCCGGGAAGTTATGGATTGCAATACCGATTGTCACAAGTTGTCCGGTCCGCATGAGCGTATGTGGAGATCTGTTGTTCTCGTCATGGCTCATATAATCGGGATGGTCGTGTTGGCCGAGGTAGTCGTGGGGTACCAGGAGGTCAATGAGAAAATATCCGCCCATCCCTGCGAAAAAGGCGGCGTGGGCACCCAGGAAACCAACCCCCGGTGTCTCTATGGCCTTTGCCAGGAGCTCCACAAAAGAGATCAAGATCATGACCCCTGCAGAAAATCCAAGGATAAAGCCCATGAATCGGGGCCCCGGTCTTTTTACGGCAAGGCCCAACAAACTCCCGATGGTTGTCGATAGACCCGCTCCTGTTGCAAGGAGCAATGCACTCCACATAGGCCACCCTCTGCGTGTAATCCTTTTATTTATCAGCGAAACGATTCAATTTGTCAAAAAACGTTTGTTGCCGGATGTTAAGCTCTCTCGGTTCCAACGGGATTTACCGAAGGGAAAAGCGACCTGTCGGTGTGGGGGATAAACTTTGCAGCGCTAAAAAGATTCATGAATTCCTGGTTCACGTTTAGTTCAAGATAGGTGATCTGATCTCGGATCTGGAAAATTTCCTCTCTGGCCTCTGCTGACTGCAGGGCCATACCTGCCCCTTTTAGCGAAGTGTTCCCCAGGGGGATGTATGTCTCCAAAGGGAGATCCGGGATCATCCCGATGGTGATGGCAGAAACCGGATCTATATACGAACCAAAGGTCCCCGCCACATAAAAATGGCTTATCTCTTTCATTGGGATGTTTACGGTGTTGCTGATGGTCGTCAAAATGGTGTACATGGCGGCCTTTGAGCGTATAAGACCCTCTATGTCAATTTGGCTCAGGGTCAAGAGCTGACCCGTTCCTGATTCTTCAAGGGGTACAATGACAAGATGATTGATGTCGTCAATCTCTCTGAGGTGGCCGCCACATCTCTCGGCCTGATATTTTCCCCTCAGATCAATCATCCGCGCCAGAAAAAGCTGTGCCACCAAGTCTATCAAACCAGAACCGCAGATACCAACCGGCTTGCGGTTATCGATGGTTCTTATTTTTATTTCGCAGGTATCCGGATCTATTGCCACCTTATCAATCACTCCAGGTCCGGCCATCATCCCCATGTTGGTGACGCCCCCTTCCAATGCGGGACCCGCCGCGCCCGCGCATGCCATAAGCCAATCACAGTTTCCAATAACCACTTCAGCATTGGTCCCCACATCCACCAGAAATGAAATTTCGTTTTGACGGGTCATTCCCGAAGCCAGAATGCCTGCAATCAAATCACCCCCAAAATAGCTGCCAACATTTGGAAAGACCAGGACAGGGGCACAAGGGTTGATCATCAGGCCAAACGCTGAACCCTTTATAAGTTCCGGTTTGTTTATGACAGGGATATATGGCTCACGACAGATCCAATGAGGATCCAGGCCCAGGAGGAGATGGGTCATTGTGGTATTTCCGGCGGCAGACATCCCTACAATTGAATCGATTTCAATGGCGTGTTTATGGGCGAGATGCTTTATTTCTTGATTTAGCCTTTCAATCAAAACGGTCTGCAGTTTTTCCAAACCACCCTTTTGGGCCGCAAAATGAATCCTTGTGAGGATGTCCGTCCCCATCTCAATCTGGGGGTTGTGAAAGGAGGTCTCATCTCTGATGACCAGGGTGGACAGGTCTATGAGCTGTGTAACAACGGTGGAGCTCCCCACGTCCACGGCAAGCCCGAATATATTCTTTTCCTGTTTGGGTGGAAAAATGTCGATCAGGTGCCATATCCCATGATCCCGGAAGAGGACAGCGTCAACCCGGTAATCATATTCTCTGAGCCTTTCAGGAAGCCGTTTTATCATGGGAAAGTCGACACTTACTTCTTTGGAACCCTGGGACTTCTTGATTGCCTTGACCAGGCGGTCCACATCGGCCGTGTTATCTTTCAGGCTGGGGGGGGTGATATCGAGGGATACCCTTTTGATCCAGGGCTTGGGTTGCGGCGTTTTTTCCATGGGTCCTTTGCTGGCAAATTCTGTGGAGCTATTTTTGTGAATGCCCTAAGCTTCTGGCCACATGGCCTTTGAGGACAGGGCAATTCTAGAAAAACCAGCAGATACTATCAAGACCATTTTCAAAAAGAGGGCACCGGCATGTCAAATATTTGCCCCGTCGAAAAAAGCTCCCGGCACTTTACCCTAACGTTGCATAAAATTTGAGTTCAAAACGCTATAGATTGGGCTAGTCCCGCCCGGGGCGGGATTTGGCCATCTTCAAGGCCGCAAGCGTCTTGAACATACGGTGAGGTCTTTGAAATGGGGAAACGTTTCTTGAT
>JAUVRS010000226.1 GCA_030597505.1 Desulfobacteraceae bacterium | reverse complement strand
ATAACCAAAGGGGATAAAACCCTGACCCTAAAACGTAAGCAGGTTTCCGATTCAGCGGATTCGAATCAGAAGAGCGACAAGGAAAAAGAATCCGACGTAAAAAAGAAAACCGTCTGGTTAACCCCGGACGGCAATGAAGGTGATGGATCCAAGGTCGACTCTCTCCTCAAGACACTCGCTGATCTGGAGTGCCGGAAATACATAGAGGATCACAAAAAAGAGGACCTCAAAGATCCCATTTATATGGTACGTCTTACGGGTGATAAAGAATACACCCTTTCGATTTTCGCCAAAGACAGTAAGGACGTCAAGAACTACCCCAGCATATCCTCCCAGAGCAAATATCCATTTGAACTGGAGGGCAACGAGGCCGACAAGATCATGATCGACCCTGGAGACATGGTCAAAAAACCAAAACCCAACAAGAATTGAAAATTTCCGACCCCATCCATTCCTCCCACCCACCATAATTGACAGGAGAACACCAGGGAAGGCCTAAATCTCCTCCAAATGGCAGAAAACATAACCGTCAGGAAACAGATAAAACGGGGGTATGAAGAACAAGAAGAACAAGCCCCCTTTGAATCAAAAGAATTTCGAGCCGCCAACCGCATCTCGCTGGATGTGACATACATGTTTTATGCGCCGGGAGACGGTTCCATCAAGCGTGAGACAGTGGAATCCCTTATCCCCGAGGTTATGAAGGCCCATCAAATGCTCAAGGATAAACAGGGGGATATCTATGACGGCGGGGTCCCCAATATGACCGTGGAACTGCCGCGAAGAAACACGTTTAACCTGGGACAGCTTTATTACATGGGGAGCGATCTGTTGGCATAAACGGTTATCTCCTGGGACACAATCCATTTATCCAGCCGGGGGCGGAGGCTTACAAACGTGCCATGTTTGCGTTGATCGGAAAACCCGGCTTTGAGGAAATCGCTCGTGAAATTGAACAACGATTGGAGAAAATGGAGAGGATCCGAATCCAGTGAATCTTGACGGACCGCTGGTCCTTGCGACTCAAAATGATGGGAAAATCGCCGAGTTACGGGGACTTCTGGCCGGTTTTGACGTGGAGATACGGGGGCTAAAGGACTACGGACCAATCCCCCCGGTGAAAGAGGATGGTGAGACCTTTGAAGACAATGCAGTCAAAAAAGCCCAATTTACAGCCAGGGTCCTTGGGCTGCCGGCGCTTGCCGATGATTCCGGGTGAATGGTAAAGACACTGGACGGGATGCCCGGGGTCCTCTCGGCGCGCTTTGCTGCCGAAGATGCAACAGACAAGGCAAACAACCTCAAATTGCTAAAGGCCATGGAGGGCGTTAAAGAAAGGTCAGCCACTTTTGTCTGCGTTATTGCCATTTCAGTCCCCTCCGGGGCTTCGCTCTTGTACGAGGGAACCTGTGACGGTTTTATTGCCCACGAACCGACCGGTGTACATGGGTTTGGTTATGACCCCTTGTTTTTCTATCCCCCTTTGAAAAAAACCTTTGCACAAATGTCCTCAGAAGAAAAAAACCATATAAGCCACCGCGGGAGGGCTATGGCAGAGTTGAGACAGGAATTTGACAAGGTGTTGATCTGGTTAAATCAGCGGCTGAGGGAGCGTCCGTAGATAGCCTGAAGCAGGAGTGCGAAAATGTGTTATTTTTGCACAGACCCTTAACATTTTACCGTTTCACCGGCCACCCCCTATTTGACAAGGGCGGTCTTGGTGCCTATAATTATAAGAATATCATAACAAAATTCCCATGAGGAGGTAGACATGTTTGAAATAACGGAAAAGGCAAGTGAGATGGTAAAGGATTTCCTGAAGGACAAGGAAGAGACCCCGTCCATCAGGATTATGCTCTCCCAAGGTGGCTGATCCGGGCCCGCTCTGGGCCTGGCTCTGGATGAGTCAAAGGAAAACGATAAGGTGTTTGATGAGAAGGGGCTTACCTATCTCATCGAAAAGGACCTATACGAAAACATAAAACCCATAAAGGTGGATTTTGTTGACACACCCATGGGAGCAGGTTTTAACATTGAGTCCAACATGAAGAAAGAGTCGGAGTGCGGTGGCTCCTGCTCCTGCTAACCCTTGATTTCCGGGCCATCATCCTCAGAGCGAGGATGGTGGCCTTTTTTTTTGTTTATTTCAAAAGGCCCCAATCTGACACGGCGAAATCTTTACTTCCAAGGCCTCACACGCCGAAGAAACCGCCATTTTTTTTATGCTGAATGTTTTGGCGATCTCCCACGCGGACCGACAGGGGAGCCGTTTATCAACCAGACCCCGGTGAATAGCCTCCTCCAGATCACTCGAAATGCCCGACGAGGGGGTTACGATTTTCTTTTTTGGCTGGTACCCAAAGAGCCCCAGTTGGCATTTTGTCACCCGGATCTCAAGAAGATCTGCATTGAGTCCCACCTTGTCGGGAGACACTCCCAAATCAGCAGAAATCCCAAAGGCGGCAGCGCAGGTTATCTCCCCATCTGTAGCCCGTTCTTTTAGGAGGTCGACAATCCCCGGGTCGGGTTTTTGATCGGGTAAATGTTTTTCTGCATAAAGTTTGGCCATAGCACCACTCCTTATATAAAAGTAGCCAAGATCATAACACAACAATTCCCAAAAACGCAATGGGCTCAAAAACGCTTTAACCGTAATCCTTCGATTTGCTGGAAAGCGACCCGCAAAAAAACCGAATATGCCAATGTCATATCCAAACGGGGTTTACACTTTCCAGAAATTGAAGTATCAAGCGGGTGCAAAGGAGACTGGCAATGATAAAAGACAATGTAAAAAACATTCTGAAAGGATTACCGGAGGGAGTAGACCTTGTGGGTGCCGCCAAAACCCGGACACCCCAAGAAATGTTGGAAGCCATTGAGGCTGGGCTTGAGATCCTCGGCCATAATTATGTGCAGGAGGCTGAAAGGGCCTTTGACGTCGTGGGTTCGCAGGCAAAATGGCACATGATCGGGCACCTGCAGAGCAACAAGGCCAAGAAGGCCGTGAAGATTTTTGATATGATCGAGACAATTGATTCCGCCAAACTCGCCAGGGCCATTGACAGGGGATGCGGGAACATTGACAAAAACATGTCAATCCTGATCGAAATAAACAGCGGTGAGGAGCCTCAAAAGGCGGGTGTGATGCCAAAAGATGCCGTGTCGCTTATCAAGGAAATCTCGGTGTTAGAACATGTTAAAGTCATGGGCCTCATGACCATGGGACCCTTTACAGGAGACCCTGAAGATGCCCGGCCATATTTTCAAAAAACAAGAGGTATCTTCGAACAGATCAAGAGACTGAATCTTCCGGGCGTTGAGATGAAATATCTTTCCATGGGTATGTCCAATTCCTACAAAGTCGCCCTTGAAGAGGGGGCCAATATGGTGAGGATTGGGACAAATATATTTGGCGAACGAACTTAGTGCTCATGGGAAAGGCCATCCGTCATAACCATATGATCAGGGACGAGGATCATGTCCTGATAGCCGTCTCAAGTGGCAAGGACAGCATCTCGCTGCTGTGGCTACTGAGGGAACGGATAAATCCTATCCCTATCGAGTGCAGGGTCATGGCTGTGCGTGGACCCCGGGTTTTTGGCGAACCTTGGAGGCAGGAGGAAAAAAAATCACTATGATGCTGTTTGGCCATTTGGGTCTGACCGGCTTTGCAGCCCAAAGGCTTTTGTCCGATGTCACTATCGGCTGGCAGGAGTTTGCCAAACTGGCCTTTTGCGCCATGCTTCCAGACCTGATCGACAAACCCCTTTACGTCCTTGGTCTGGCGCCGGTAAACAGCAGTCGAATCTGGGGGCACACCCTTTTATGGAGCCTGACATTCTGTCTGTTCTGTTGGCGTTTCTGGTCATCTTTATGGCCCTGGGCATTGGCAACCCCAGCACACCTGATACTGGACCGCATGTGGTCCCACCCTAGGACCCTTTTCTGGCCGGTCCTGGGAAACCGCTTTGATGGGATTCTCCCCATGGACTTGAGCCATTTTCAGTTCCTGAAGTTTCTGAAATGGAGATGGGAACAAAGCCCATTTTCTCTTGTCTTTGACACGATCGCAGAAGTGGCGGGTGTGGTGTTGTTGACACTCCTACTAAAAAAAATTGGCATCATTCAAAAGAAAGAAAAGGGGACAGACAAATAATACTGTTGGATTTTGGCCTGAGGGAGTTTGCTATAAAGGGCGCAAAGGACCGCCTGGCCCATTACAGGCGGTTTGTGTATGAAAAGGGGGGATTGATAAAGGAACTGGAAGACCGGTCAAACGGTCTGGAGCTCAGTGGCGTGGACCGGTTCAGGTACCGGACCCGGTATTTTACAGACAGCGGCATTATCGGTTCCAAGGAATTCGTTTTGAGGACTTATCAAGCATTCAAGGACCCTTTTACATCAAAACATGAAAAGCGGCCAAGACCAGTAAAGGGGTTGAATAGTATCTATTCCCTGAAGAGGCTGTCTCAAGTTATATGAAGAATAGGATTATACTCTACATTGTTGACAACGTGATCCCCATTTTTGCATACTTTGACCAAAAGTCTATTTGCCCTCCCCTTTAGAGTAAAATCCCATCTGCCACCTGATATCCCTGGAATCTATTTCTATTTGCCTCTGCTCAAAGGCGAAGCTCAAAACGATATTTGAAAATATTCTGACAAAATGGTATAATTATTTTTAGGTTCGGCCACAGACGCAGAATCTGCGGAATGGGGGAGACGCGGGTATACGGGACGGGACCATGCCGATATCTACACCCTTTGTGTGCCATTCCATCAGCACCCTGGAGATTTCCAAACGGCTTGGGATTTCACAACCCACGGCCAGCCAATTGGTAAAACGGGGCGAAAAAATCGTGAAAGAAAAGCAACTCAAGGTGATGGGATGATCTATGTCAATAAATCAATACCCGCCCCTCATAAATATCCCT
>JAUVRS010000294.1 GCA_030597505.1 Desulfobacteraceae bacterium | reverse complement strand
TCAAGTTCATAGCCGACGCAGATCTTTAGCTTTTCAAGCCCCGTAAGCACGTCCAATTTTGTAATCGCAAGGCTGTCCAGACCGCTGAGTCGCACTGAATCCTGGATTACCACCAGGTCCAGCCCCCCGCAGCGGCGTCGCCTGCCTGTGGTGGCGCCAAATTCCTGCCCCCGTTTCTGGATATAGTCCCCTGTCGCGTCCTCCAGTTCGGTTATAAATGGGCCGGCCCCAACACGGGTTGTGTAGGCCTTTACAATGCCAACCACATGATGCAGCTGGCTGGGACCTATTCCGGTCCCGGCACACGCACCACCGGCCACGGGGTTTGAAGAAGTAACAAAAGGGTAGGTGCCATGGTCAATATCCAGATGAACCCCCTGGGCACCCTCAAACAAGACTTTCTTGTTGGCCTTGATCCCCTGATCCAGTTCCACGGAAACATCGGTAATAAAAGGGACAAGCCTCTCTGCCATGCCGAGATAATCATCCACAATTGGCTTTAATTCAAGGGGATCACTATTCAGAAACTTTGTCAGGAAAAAATTCTTCTCTTCCAAATTCGTCGCTATTTTTTCTTCCAGAACCTCCGGTTCGGTCAGGTCCACCGCCCTTATGCCTATCCGTAAGGCCTTGTCCGCGTAACAAGGCCCGATTCCCCGGCCGGTCGTTCCAATCATGTGTTTGCCCTTGGCGGCCTCCCCGGCCAGATCAATTGCCTTATGGTAGGGCATTATTATATGGGCCTTATCACTGAGGGCCAGCCTTTCAGGCGTGATTTCTTCCCCCACCGCTTCCAGGTCTTGGATTTCCTGAAGGAGGACCTCAGGATCAACGACCACGCCATTTCCGATAAAACATTTTTTGTCTTTATAAAGAATCCCCGAAGGAATTAAATGGAAGATGAACTTTTTGCCCCCCACCACAAGGGTATGCCCGGCATTATTCCCCCCCTGAAACCTTGCCACCATATCAGCCCCTGCCGTGAGGAGGTCAACCACTTTTCCTTTGCCTTCGTCCCCCCATTGGGTTCCCACCACCACAATATTGGACATTTTTTTCTCCGATAAACGACTATTATCGACCTTTTACTTAGGTCGCCTTTTTTATCGTTTCTGTTAGCCCAAACAGCACCTTATGTCAATCGATTTAATCGGTTTTGCCCCTAAATTGAGACAGGACACCCGGGGGTCATATTTTCCCAAAAACAGTCCGTTCAGCCAAATCCTGACGTTTTTTCTGGAAGCACACCCCAAATTGCAATCTGTGGACGCGGCGACCAGAGGCGTCTATTATGCCGGGTGGGCCGAAGGGCCAAAAGACATCAAGGAAAGTGTTACGCAGGCCTCGGCCGCGGCTGCACGCGCCATCCGGTTGATGCATAAGGGTAAAATAACCTCTGAACCTGTCACATCTGAGGTGATCACCGAGTACTGCAAGTCGTGTGGAAAATGCGCCACGGTCTGCCCCTATAATGCCATTACGGTCGATGTGAAGAAAAACATATAGCAATCTCTAAAAACATATTGACAAAACCTCATTTTTTAGCTAGAAAGTGTCCCAACTGAGAAAAATCATGACTGCCACACACACCCTCAACTTTTTTTATTTTTTTTATTTTACTGGGAGGTCCAGCATGCCGTAGTGTGTGGCAACGCAAGAACCCTGGAACAAAAAAAGCGGAGCACACACTCCGCTTTTTTTTTGCTCTAACTCATTCCCTTACCATTTGAAAACTGTGGAAGGAAGTCCTCAATGACAAAAGATTCGCACCGAACCCCTACACACGACAGACACCCGGCAGAAAAAAAACGACTGGGCGTTAATGAAAGGCTGGCCCTGATCGGATTAATCGATGAAGGAATGCGATTGGGTTCTTCAGAGTCTCCTGTTGTGGCGGATCTCTTCAGCGATTTGTGGGATCTGGTAAATACAACGGTCGCCGGAAGCAAAATCGATCGTCTGAAACCCAAGGACTCCCGGAACGGATTTCACGAATTTGAGATCAACTCGGAAACCGGAGAAAACCTGGGACGTCTCAAAATGCTTTATTTGAGGAAACCGATTCCCTGCTACTATTTGGTCTATGTAGAAGTTGCGCCACCCTTTAGAAACAAGGCGCTGGGAAATCGAATTTTGAGATATTTCAAGGATTTTCTGACAGACAAATCCTCGGTGGGTATCCTCGACAATATAATTCCCGCCGAGGACCCCACTTTTGATATTTATCTAAAGCAATCATGGAGACCCATTGGAGATGTCACCGGCAACACGCCACTGGACGTCTCCGGTAACTACATGATTTATATCCCGCCCCGGCTCAAGGGGAAGGATTTGAAGGAATCCGTTCTCAGGCTGCTCCACCATATCAAGAGAAAACGCGCTGCAATAGACATGAGAGAGAATGCCATGATGGTGCAGCAAACCATAACCGAGTTCAAGGACCTTTACTCGGCCCTGCTCACCTATTTTGAAGCAGACATAACACGGGGTACGCATACACCGCTTATGCGGTTTATGTTTACCCGCTTTGTCACCAAGCTTATCGCGTTCAGACGCCGTATAGGGGAACTCTTGGGCTACACAGGCGGTGAGTCTCTGGAGCAGATTGTGCTCAACCCGGCGGTGGCGGCACTTCCCCTGCAATCCTATGCCCCCCGAGAACTCTCGACAAAGCCCTCTTTTGTCACGGGAGACGAGGGGCTATGGTTCAGATTTCCAGAAGAGATAAAAACGCACCCCGCGCGTGCAATAGAGGCACTGCCAAATTACCAGAGACCGAGCCTGACCAGGTGGCTGGAAAAAGAAGAAAGAACCCCCAACCATATCCTCCGAGTGGGTGATCTGATGGCACTGGGGTTTGACCCCACACGTCTCAAGGAGATAGCCATAGATGATGGACCATTTATATTCGAGCGAATTCAGGTCAGACAACTCCCGGATTTGGAGAAAAAGAAGGAGCTGCTTGAACAACGAGGATCCACCATCTCAGGTACAAAAGCCAAGAATGCCAGTTTGAAAGTCAACCCCCCGTTGCTGACCATCAGAGACAGGGGAAACGCCTATGTGCTTCGCCGCAAGATAGACGGTATTCATTGGGAAGAGGCCGTGGAACAGCTCCAGACTTCACCCCAACTCAAGCCCATGAATGAGCACCTGAAATTAGACAGACTGATTCGGGCAACCGTGAGGGAGGCGAGGGAGATGATCTCGTCGCATGAAGGCAAACTGGGAGTGGGGGAAGTAGACCTGCTCACCTTTTTTGTCTCCTGGGACCTGAGCAATAATCGCCCCGGACTGATGATTGATTTTGCCTCTACATCCTTTGAATCAGTATGGGCGGCCTAACGCGGCACTCCCCATCTAGGGGTCGTTTTGTTGCACTGCGGTAGTTGTAAAAGCTCATTTGACAGCCATTCATATGCGTAAGCACTCCCGATAATCCTGAACCTCAATGCCACCATCCTCTGATTTCCGGAGGCAACCATTCTCCGACAGTCTACATTGAGACCTTTGAAAAATGCTCAACTTCGGTCAAGATAAAGGAAGGCGAAGATTTTAACCACAGGAATATATTCAATATCTCGAGGACCAACATCTGAGCCTGACGCTGAGATTGGGCAAAAGGGAGCGTTTTACAAAGGTCTCACATTTTGTAGTTCAACGGAATT
>JAUVRS010000064.1 GCA_030597505.1 Desulfobacteraceae bacterium | reverse complement strand
CGAAGATCATAATGCTTTTGTTTACAAAAAAAAAGAGTCATTGGGGTGAATTGGCAACCCGCTTGGAAATTCTTTTGACGAACAACAAAAAATGCCGTATTTTTCAATAATGAGATTCGATGTATTCTTGGTGTAACTACTCACGTAGTCAGGCTGAAGCTGTTTAGACTGAAGGCTGAAGGGGACAGAAGAGCACAATCGCCGAACTTTGGCTGAGATATCTGATTTTTGCACCAAACTTGGCTTCAAAATGAGCTTTTTCCTAACAGCCTTTAGTCTACAGCCTAAACAACCTGAATGGTTACGACCATTGAACTTAAAAAAACTCATCCCCTTATACATCGGTGCTGCCATCGGACCCATGGGCGGTATTGGGATTCTCCCTTTGATCCCGGTCCTGTCAAACACATGGTCTGTTGAATTTAGCACGGTCTCCCTTTCCATTACCCTTTACATGGTCCCTTTTATCATTATCCAGCTCTTTTCAGGGTCCATTGCACAGGTCTTTGATGTACGGAAAACCCTTTTTTTTGGTTTTGCAACCTATGCACTGGGGAGCGTCTTATGCGGGCTGTCACCCAATCTGTGGGCGTTTCTTGGCAGCAGGGTTGTCCAGGGGGTGGGGGCGGCCTTTCTTACACCCATCATCATGGCGCTGATCGGTGAGTTTGTACCGGAAAAACATGTGGGGAAAGCCATTGGAATGCTTGGCGTTGCCTATACGGTTGGCGTTACCATGGGGCCGTTGCTTTCGGGTCTCATCGAAGCCGCCTATGGTTGGCACTGGTTTTTCTATTTTTTAGGTGCCATTTCCTTTATGTCAGGTGTTCTTTATGCGATTTCCAGCGAACCCGTGCAGAAGAAAGAGGGGGAGATGGAGGGAGTTCTGGCTGTTTTACCCGTATTGAAACGTGCCGTGTTTGAGCCGGGTGTCCTTTATCTCGGTTTTGCTGCATTCTCCTTTTTTATTGCCTTTGTGGGTATCATGACCTTTACCGCCGACCACCTCAAGACAATGTTGAGCCTTTCTTCAGGCAAAGTGGGGTCCGTGATTTCAGGGACGGGGTTTTCCGGAATTCTTGTTTCTCCCATTGCAGGGCTTCTGGGTGATCGTTTTGGGAGGAGAAACGTCTTTCTGGCCGGGGCTGTCATCGCCTTTTCTGCTATATTATTAATGGCTGTGGTGCGTTATTCATATTCGATCTATCTCATCCTTTTTCTCATGCTTGGAACGGGGACGGCCACCGGGTGGACCTCCCTAAACACCATGGCCGTTGAGAGCTCTTCTGCATTGCGCAAACCGGTCACATCGGTTTACAATGCCATAAAATTTGGTGGGTACGCACTCGCCCCGATAACCCTAGCCGTCCTCTACATTCCTTTCGAACTAAAGGGTGTTCAATTTGGATGCATGGGGGCTGTGGTTATATCGGCCATATTTGCCATCATCTCAAGCCGCCGGCAGAGGAAGGATCGATAAAGAGGGAACGGAAGAAGCGTTCAAACCAAACTCCTAAGTCCATTCCGGCAGGCTGTTTTTGTAACCGAAGGGTTTACGCAAGCGGGACAAGACACAAGAATGATCAAGACCACCATACCATATCTTTTGAAAAGGGCCGCCTTCAAACACCCTGATAAGGAGGCAATTGTTTCGGAAAAGGGCAGATGGACCTATGCCCAATGGGAGGCCAACGCCAATAAGCGGGCCCAGGCCCTTGCCAGACGCGGGATAAAAAAAGGGGACCGCGTGGCAACCATATTTCTGAACGGAAATGAGGTCCTGGAAACATATCTGGCCCTTATGAAGTTGGGCGCCGTCATTGTCCCGTTGAATGTTCGACTTACCCCCGGGGAGCTGCAATACATTATTGAACATTCCGGGGCCTCCTCAATTATCCTCTCTGATGAATTTGAGTCACCCATAAGAGAGATAAAGAATGATCTGCAAAACGTAAAGCAATGTTTTATGAGTGGCGGAGATGTTCAGGAAGACATGATCCCGCTTGAAGAAATATATCATGGCGAACCGGACAGGGACCCCTCAGAAGCCCTTGACGAGAATGACATGGCATGCATTCTCTATACGGCCGGCACCACGGGGCGGCCCAAGGGCGTTTTGTTATCTCACAGAAACTGCGTCTGGGGGGCTGTCAACATCGCCTTTAATGTAAACCTTGAACCTGAATATCGGGTCTTGCTGGTCTTCCCTCTTTACCACGCGGCCGCATTTATAATCCTGATCGGAAATCTGTTCCTGGGTTGTACCAATGTGATTTTGAAGACCTTTGACCCGCGGCGGGTAATGGAGCTGATCGGAGAGGAGAAGATCAACAGGATGACTTTTCCGCCTACGGTGTGGAACTTCATTTTGCAGCTTCCGGATCTGGAGAAATATGACACTTTGTCCGTGCGGGCCATATCGTCTGGTGCAGAATCGATGCCCCTTGAGACCAAGAAAAAACTCCTGGACCTCTTTCCAAATGGCGCACTGGGGGAGACCTATGGGATGACCGAATCATCGGCGACCATCACCACACTTGATCCAAAGGATGTCATCCGGAAGATGGCATCGGTTGGTAAACCCTTTGTAAATGTGGAGATCCGGCTGGTCGATGATGAAGGGAACGATGCCCCTGTGGGTAAGGTGGGGGAGATTCTAGCAAGAGGGCCCAATATCATGGAAGGTTACTACAAGGAACCGGAAGCCACTGCCAGGGCCCTCAAAGACGGCTGGCTTTACACCGGAGACCTTGGGAAACTTGATGCGGAAGGATTTCTTTATATTGTGGACCGGAAAAAAGATATGATCATCACGGGAGGTGAAAACATATTTCCCCGGGAGATCGAGGAGGTCCTTTATGCCCACCCCAAAATACTGGAAGCCGCGGTCATCGGGCTGCCCGATCCTGATTGGGGGGAAAAGGTACACGCAGTCATAGCCCTCAAAGAAGGGGAGAACCTGACCGGACAAGAGGTGAAAGATTACTGCAAAAGCCGTATTGCCGGTTTTAAGAAACCCAGAAGTGTCGAGTTTGTCGACAAGCTGCCCCGGTCAGCGGCTGGTAAGGTCTTGAAACGGATATTGAGGAAACATTTAGATGACAGGAGGAAAGACTATGGATCTGATTAAAGGGATTGAGACCAGGCGCAGCATAAGGGCTTTTACAAATACCCCAGTCCCGGAAGAGACATTGCGCAAAATCATAAAAGCTGCAAGCAATTCCCCGTCCTACACAAACACTCAGCCCTGGGAAGTGGCTGTTGGCTGCGGAAAAAGGAAAGAGGATTTGAGTAGAATAATCCGCGATTTGGCCGTCAGGAAAGCAGAAATAAGCCCCGATTTCCCCATGCCCAAAACGTGGCCGGCTGAACATGTGACACGTACAAAGGAACATGGGACACGGAGGTTGGCGGCGCTTGGCGTGGACCGGGATGATGAAGTGGGAAGGGAAAACCTGAGGCTGATGAATTTTGAGTTCTACGGGGGACCCTGCGCTATCTTTCTTTTTATGGATGGCACGCTCGGTGAATGGTCTGTCTTCGACATGGGGCTTTTTGCTCAGAACCTTACATTGGCTGCCGTTGCCTTTGGTGTTGAAAGCTGCCTGCAAGCCTCGGTCACCATCTACGCCAGGGAAATCAAGAAATTTCTCGAGGTACCCGAGAGCATGAAGCTGATGATCTGCATATCCCTGGGTTATCCCGATAACGAGGCCAAGTTGAACACCTACCGGGCTGTAAAGCGAACACCCGATGAGTTTACAAAATGGTATAGGTAAGTCGGTAGTTACCGCTTTTTTTGATTAGGATTTGGATTTTCTATGACGCGATTTGCAGTCGTCCAGACAGTGATCGCATTTATCCCAATTCCCTTTTCCAGACCGGCAATTTTCTATAAAGGACTGTATCCAGTCATTGCCAGTTCGAGGACACTCAAAAATATATTCAAGAAAACTGACCAGGCGGTTGATTCCCGGCTCGTCTATGGCGTGCTCCATCCGACAGGCAGTGGCCTCGGCGGTTTCTTCGTCCAATTGAAGCACTCTTGAAAGAAAATCCTTCAGAACCGTGTGGCGGCGGGTAATGGCCTTGGCAATCTGGGCACCCTTTGCGGTCAACGTGATAAAACTGTATGGCTCATAGTTGATGAGCTTTTTCTCTTCCAGGTTCTTGAGCGCTCCCGTTACTGAACCGCGTTGAATACCCAACTTTTCAGCGATATCTTTTGCGCGGGCCACCTTGTTCCGATGTTCCACCTCCAGAATAACTTCAAGAAAATTTTCAACGGTTTCAGACAGCTGCGGTTCCTTGGGCATATATCTTCTCCTCTTGCAGTCACAATTGTATTACTACACCCTATAAATTAAGTCAAACAATAAAAAATTCATGATATATAAATTTTCTGTTGACATCTCATTTTGTTTGGACTATCTAACTTAATTTTCCAGGTGTAACTTATCTGTCTGTTTTATTGAAGAGGTTGTTGTCTGTTGTTTTATTATCGTTATTCATAAATTTGGAGAAATTTCGATGAATGTACGAAAAATGCGACAAATGCTTAAAAACCAGTCCGGCACCATTTCAGCAATTCGGGCAAATGGAGAACTCGGTCGGCGAATCCGTGATATGGGGCTTGTGCCAGGTGCGTCGATCACTATCAGGGGACACGCCCCCTTGAAAGATCCGGTGGCCTTAAGGGTCATGGGCTTTACGTTAACGCTTCGAAATAGCGAAGCAGATCTTATTGATGTTGAGGTGAAGTAAATGACAGCGACGATCGCGTTGGCCGGCAATCCAAACGCCGGCAAAACAAGCCTGTTTAACGTGCTCACAGGCGCCCGTCAACATGTTGGTAATTATCCGGGTGTCACCGTTGAGAAAAAGGAAGGGATATATATTGATCAGGAACGAAAATTTCGCATCGTGGATCTGCCGGGCACCTACTCTTTAACGGCCTATTCCATGGAAGAAGTTGTGGCGAGAGATTATCTCGTTAATGAAGAACCTGCCGTGGTCATTGATATCTTGGACGCATCCAATCTTGAGAGAAATCTCTATCTGACCGTCCAACTTTTGGAATTGGGTGTACGGGTTTGTGTTGCCCTCAACATGATGGATGTGGCCAAGAACCGGGGGATCTCCATCAATGTGGACAAGCTCTCCATGCTTCTGGGGGCGCCTGTCATACCCATGGTGGCCCGAAGCGGCATTGGAAAAAAAGAAGTCATGGTTGCATCGGGTGAGGTGGCTGATTTATCTGCTGTTCGACCAAAGCTTGAAATAACATATGGTGAAGACATTGACCAGGCCCTGGCAGAGTTGACAGACCTTATTAAGGAGCACCGATTCTTGACAGACACGTATCCTGCCCTGTGGATTGCCCTCAAATACATAGAAGAAGACAAACAGATTAAAGACCTTGGCAAAGGGGCCGATCCTGAAGTGTCGGCAAGGCTTGAGAAAATCGTGGACCGTTTGTCCAGACATCTCCAGAAGACCCTCAACACCTATCCGGAAGCCTTGATTGCTGATCATCGGTATGGGTATATCAAATCGATCATCAGACAAGGAGTCGTGACCTATCATCATAAACAGGATAGACTTTATATTTCGGATAAAATCGATAAGGTGGTCACCAACCGTTTTGCAGGCCCCATGATTGCGGCTGCCACAATTTTTGGGCTCTATCAATTTGTATTTGTCTATTCAGAGGTCCCCGTTGGGTGGTTCGAAGGGTTTTTTGGATGGATCGGCGGGTTCGCGGAAACCCATTTACCCGAAGGACTTCTAAAATCACTGATTATCTCAGGGATTATTGATGGTGTGGGTGGTGTCCTGGGCTTTGTTCCACTGCTTATGTTTATGTTTTTTGGCATCTCCCTCCTCGAAGATTCCGGCTATTTGGCCAGAGTTGCCTTTATGCTGGACCGTGTTTTTCGCATCTTTGGCCTCCACGGCAGTTCCGTCATGGCATTTATTGTATCCGGTGGCATTGCCGGGGGTTGCGCAGTACCGGGAGTGATGGCCACGCGGACCTTAAAATCCAAGCGGGAGCGTTTGGCGACGCTTCTCACAGTACCATTTATGAATTGCGGGGCAAAGCTTCCGGTCTTCGCCCTCTTAGTGGCCGCCTTTTTTTCAGAAAATCAGGCTGTATTTATGTTCTTTATCACCTTGGCAGCCTGGGTCGGTGCACTTCTTGTTGCAAAGCTTTTCCGCAGCACGATTATTCGGGGCGCCTCGGCCCCCTTTGTTATGGAACTGCCGCCTTACCGGGTACCGACCTTCAGGGGTCTTGTTATCCATACCTGGGAACGGACCTGGCAATATATTAGAAAAGCAGGGACGGTCGTCTTATCCATTTCCATTCTTCTTTGGGCCATGATGACCTTTCCGGGTTTGCCAAAATCCGAAGAACATGGTTTTGACAATGCCCGAAAAAAAATACTGGCCGCTACGCCGCTCAATACTGCCAGCGGGCTTGACTCACAAAAGATGGGTGATGATCTTTCACCTCAAGCTGAATCTGTTAGAAAGGCGCTTCTTCGTGTAGACGCACAAGAGGCCGAAGCTGCTTTAAAGCATTCAGTGGCGGGGCGTATGGGCATAGCATTGGAGAAGGTGAGTCATTGGGCTGGATTTGACTGGCGGACCAATATCGCTTTGGTGGGAGGGTTTGCCGCAAAGGAGATTGTCGTGGCCACCATGGGAACGGCCTATTCCCTGGGTGAAGTTGATCCTGAAGAAACTATGGGGCTTTCAAAAAAGCTTGCCAATTCCCCGAATTGGCGACCGTTGGTGGCCCTAAGTTTGATCTTTTTTGTTATGTTTTATACCCCCTGTTTTGTGGCGGTTGTCTGTATTTCCAGGGAAGCCGGCTCATGGAAATGGGGAGCCTTTTCCATGATATTCAACACGCTGCTTGCCTTTATGTTGGCGGTCCTTATTTTTCAAATCGGTTCAGCCTTAGGGTTTTAAAAAACTTGACAGTCGAGAGGGGTAACTACTCAGGTTCATGGTTGAAGGGTTCACGGTTCAAGGTTAACTGATGAAAACTGAATAGTTTCAAGATATTGAGGTGTGGCATATTGTGCGTAACTGCTGCTGTTCATAGGTTCATCAACTATCTCAAGCAATATGAAAAATGCGACCCCGCCGTAGGCGAAACAACCCTGAACCCTGAACTGTGAACCTGACAACCTGAGTAGTTACGGACAGGGAAGGGCTATTTTCTGTGGGCTTAAGCCCTTCTTTCTTATTGGAGGATGACATGGAAACAATCGTGGTTATTTTAATCGTCGCAGCTGCAACGGCATATTTGATTAAAAGTTTCAAAAAAACTTCAAAAAAAGGGCAGGGCAATGGATGCGGTTGTTCATCCTGCCCTCCGTCCGGTCAATGTAAAGACCCGGGAAAAAACTGATGATTGGCAGATTTTCAAAACTCGGTACCTACAAGGAATTGTTTGATCTGAAGGCGATCCTTCGGGTTGCGCTGGGTGGTATGATGGCACTGGTTGGGTTTTTTCTGACCGGAAGCGAAAATATTCCCGGGTTTTTTGGACAGGCGTTGATCCTGGCAGCGGTCTGCATCAACGGACTCCCTATTATATGGGGGGCGGTGGAGGGTATTCGAAGAAAGAAAATCAACGTTGATGAACTGGTGAGCTTGGCTATCATTGCAAGTGTGCTTTCCGGAGAGTTTTTGGGTGCCGCCGTGGTCAGTTTTGTCATGGTTTTGGGCGCCCTTGTTGAAGAGGCCACCGGCGAATCCGCCCGTCAGGCCATCCGGTCGTTGAAAAAGATTACACCCAAATTTGCTACTATAATATCAGGAGATAATGAAAAAGAGCGGCCCATTTCTGAAATTAGGATTGGCGATATCCTTCTGGTAAAACCCGGTGAACGGGTCCCCGTGGATGGCACCGTGGTTGGCGGTATGACTTCAGTGGATGAATCCTCAATCACGGGAGAACCGATACCCGTGGAAAAAGGGGTCGATGATCCGGTTTATGCCGGGGGGTTAAACCAGAATGGCTTGGTAAAGGTAAGGGCGAACAAAATTGGGGAGGACAGTACACTGGGACGCGTCATTCAATTGGTCTCCCAGGCGGAAGCCCATCAGCCTGAATCGGTGGGACTCATTGACCGATATGCCAAATGGTTTACACCCGCTATTATCGTCTGTGCCGGTTTGGCATGGGCTGTTACGGGTGAGTTGGATCGGGCCATAACCGTATTAATCGTTGGATGTCCCTGTGCCTTGATACTGGCGGCACCCACCGCGATCATAGCGGCCATCAGCCGGGCCGCGAACTCCGGCGTTCTTGCCTTAGGCGGCCGATACATCGAAGAGGCAGCGGCTGTTAATGTAGGCCTTGTTGATAAAACCGGCACGCTCACCGAAGGCAATCCCAGGGTGGATGAAGTAATTCCGGCTGATGGGTTTGAGGGGAATTTTGTTTTAGAACAAGCGGCTTGTGTTGAAAAAAACAGCACACACCCGCTGGCCCGCGCCGTTTTAAAGGCCGCCTATTACGGCAAAGTCGCTGTCCAGGCAGCTGAAAACCTCATGACCACCATTGGTTTGGGGGTGAAAGGGTGTGTTGCGGGGTGCACAGTGGGGGTCGGCAGTGTCCACATGGGTGGGGGAGAGTTTTTCTTGCCCTCTCCACTCAAAAAAAGTTTAAAGACCATAATGGAAAGAGGCGCAACCCCTCTGGTTGTATATCATGATAACACCCCCATCGGGCTCCTTAGCGTTTCGGATCATGTGCGGCCCGATGCATATGGGACCATCCGCCATCTAAAGGCGTTGCAGGTAAAGCGGATCGGGGTCTTATCGGGAGATCACACCCAGTCGGTTGAACGGGTTGCAAAAACCGTTGGGAGTATAGAGTCCTGGGACAACCTAAAACCCCAGGACAAATTGGATATTATCGAGGAGCTTAGAAAGTCGGACCCGAATAGTAAAATCATGTTTGTGGGAGATGGCATCAACGACGCCCCTGCCCTGGCCGCAGCGGATGTGGGGATAGCCATGGGGGCTAAAGGGACCGAGGTGGCGCTGGAAACTGCCGATGTAGCACTCATGAATGATGACATCGGCAAATTGCCATTCTTGATAAAACTGGGCAGACGAACCGTCAGCACCATAAAGTGGAATATCGTTTTTGGGCTTGCCTTTAATGCGATTGCAGTTCTTGCCAGCGGTAGCGGTCTTCTCACCCCGATCATGGGAGCGGTGGTGCACAATATCGGGTCAGTGATTGTGGTCTTGTCATCGGCCAGTATTGCTTTTTCACAAAAAAATGAGCAATCCGCGTAGGTTGGGGTGAAACTGGTATATCCACATTGACACATAAAAAGTGAGGACACGGGGAACAAGAAAGAAGCATTTCTTGTTTTTAAATGCTTCTATTTTTTGCCTATCAAGTTTGGGTTACCTAACAGTATTTGTCCACAAAAACTTATTTGAGATTAAAAAATGCGGCAATCCGACGAGGAGGGATGGTCTCAGTAAAAAAATTGTCCAACAGTATTCTTATGAACGGAGAAAATCAGTTGTTAAGAAAAACCAATGACAATGAAAGGACGAGAGCAAGGATGGTGAGATGTGTGATGGTTTTTATTTTCGCATTGGTCACGGCATGTTTTTTGTTTCCGAACATCGTCATATGCAAGGACATGTCAAATGAAGAAATTATGAAAGAACTAAAGGTCTTGAAAAACCGAATAACCGAAATGGAAAAGGAACTTGCCAAAAGAGATCAGAAGATCGAAAAGATAAAAAATGAAACCGTTAAGCGTGAGGAGATGCCCGGTATCATTGAAAAAATGAAGGCTGAGGGGGGACCTCTGGAATTTATCCAGGAGCACGTCCGGCTGAGCGGCCTGTTGGAGTTTGGTGGGGTCTTTGCAAATACCAACATGAAGAAGGGAGAGGGCAAATCAGAAAGTGATCTCAATCTTACCACCGTGGAATTGGCCGTACAGGCAGAGGTGAACGAGTGGTTCAACGCAGCAATGATCTTGAAATATGAGGATCCCACATTCGCCTCCGCCATTGAGGAATCAGGTCTGAGACTGGATGTGGGTGTGATAACCATTGGGAATCCTCAAAAGTTCCCTCTATCTCTTACAGTTGGTGCCCTTTACGTACCCTTTGGTGCGCTTTTGACCCATTTTCCGGACAGCCCGCTTGTGGATCAACCCATGACCCTGATCCTGGGAGAAACCAGGGAAAAGGCCGTGCTCCTGACATTTAATAATTGGGACTTGTTGGTTTCCGGCTATGTTTCCAAGGGTGATATGAACAAGACCGGAGAAGAGAACAGAATAAAGACCTTTGGATTTGATGCAAATTACGTTTTCAGGACTGACAAAGGTTTTACAGCAAGAATTGGTACCTCCTATATCTCCAACATTGCGGATTCAATTGGGTTAACAGAATATTTAAATAATTTAAATGTGTATAGTATTCAGAATTATGTAGGAGGATTTGACGGCTATCTCAGCTTGAGTTATTCTAGCTTTTTTTTGGAT
>JAUVRS010000325.1 GCA_030597505.1 Desulfobacteraceae bacterium | reverse complement strand
TCCCTTCGGGCCCACGGCTCTGGCAAGATAGAACGTAAAATAGTCTGTTTTTGAACCCACGTTTGCGATGACGTCGCCTTTACGGATCCTGAGAGAGCGGATGACCCGGGCAGGGTGCTGCCAGCCGTTGCGGAAAAAACCGTCATAGGAAAGCGTCTCCATTTGCACACATCCCGGGGTGAGTGCGCCGAGGAATATGGTCACAAGGAATATGGCCACTGCTGAGCGTATTTTAGCAACGGTTGCAAATCGCGGTTCTTTATGATTGTGGGCACGAGTGATAGTCATCTATTGGCTCCGGTCGTGGTGGAACGTGGAACAATGGGGTTACTTTAGAAGAAAAATCCATATATAGGTGGCGGCTAAGAGGAATATGGGCATGCTTTTTAATAGATTTAGCCCCAGCTCACCGTCTTTTTGGTGTTTCTTTAACAGCCGGCCCAGGATAAACAGAGAGAAAACTGTCCCTGCAATGATGATAATGACCTGCCACGGGCTCGCAGCAGCGGGTGCAAACGCAAAATCAAACAGTTTCCAATCAAAGCCGAAATAGGTGCCCAGGACTGGGAAGAAATGGCCAAGCCTGCCAACCAGGGGATCAAAATGGAAACCGGCCTCAAATGCAAAGACCAGGGGCACCAGCGAATAAATAAATAAAGGGCCTTTTCCCACCGTCGCATCCTTGAGCGGGCCAAAGACGAGTCGGCCTGCAACAATGGTGAACAAAAAGAAAATACCCGTGGCAGCCATAAGCAAGAACCCCAGCATCACCCATCTGTAACCCGTACCGGCCCCGAAGGCGTGAAAAAATTGGATTTGTTCAATGCCACGAAAAAGTTGTGTGCCCGCGATCACAGGGAGAAAAATTAGCATGGCCCTTTCGGGTTTTATGAGCGACCAAAGTTCATGGCCGGGGATCCTCAGGCTGAGGGAAGGTGATTTGTCAGGACATATTTTGAAACAATTGCCACAGAAGGAGCAATTCTGGTTGGAACGTAAAGAGAAAGGTCCTTGGTAGAGGGGGCATCCGGATGCGTCATCGGTTCCGGCGTAACATTCGTGGGTTTTGCAGGTGCTGTTACAAATGCTGTTGTTGGAACGCCATTCAACCATGGAACAGGTAGAGAAAACTCCTGCCATCCGACCCAAGGGACAAATATAGCGGCACCAGGCCCTACGCTCAAAAAATAGCCCTGAGAGTGCTGCACAAATGGTTAGGGTCAGCAATAGAATCCCGGTGGCTCTTGGCGAAAAAGGCATTTTGGAACCCGCTTCTGCCCAGATGATGATTGCAAATCCCACAGCGCTGGCAAAAATGCCGTATCTGCGAATAAGTGTCGGGACTTTGAGTTTGAGACTGAAGTAGCGATTGAAAAGTGTTCCCGGCAAGGCCATGGGACAGACAGAACACCAGATGCGACCCGCAAAAAAACAACTCAAGATAAAAAACGGCCACCAGAGCGCCCAGACCAAAAGGACCGATATATTTTGGTCCGGTGACTGATTTCCAAAAAAAGCAAACAAAAATAACATGGAAAAAAACAGGGCGATAAATGCCTGGGGTATGCCCGGAAAGGCACGGCTGGTAAATAATTGGCGGACCTTGTCCAATTTGAATAGATTAAAGGTGTGTTTGCCCTGGGCCGGCGCCATACCGATAAAGATACCTTCCGGTTGGAGATAATCGTTTTTGGTCAGGTTGAGCGCCCTGCGGAGAACCACTTCCAATTCTTGCATGTTTCCGGGCCAATCGTATAACATGATGCGTTGGTAGGCGTCCGGGGCAATACCCGCAACTGTTTTGGTCCCGGTTTCATTGTATCGTTCAATCATGTCGTCTATGATTAAGCGCAGATCGCTTTTTCTCCGCCGGAGCGGGCGCAGGGTCAGGGACTGCTGATCCAGCATCTCATAAAGCGGTTGGCTGAAGCTGTTTTTCTTTACCAGCTCGTCTAAATCAACGGCGGTGGTGGCCAGAATCCGGGCCGAGGATGCCGTGGGCTCTCTGCCCCCCATTGGTTTGAAACTGTTTGATAGGATAAATTCATGGAGTTTGTTTTGCACATCAATTGTCAGTTTCTCAATGTTTTCGATAACAACAGTTCCTTTTTTACATACGTGCAGCAGCCCCAGTCTTCTGGTTTTGGCAAAGGAAAGGGCCCCCTGTTCGTGCCCAAAGAGTGCACTGGTTTGTGCCATTTCAAGCTGTAAAATGTCCCCGGGAACCTGGGAGACAGGATCGGATTCGGTGCCTCCCAGTGTGACTGTTCGCGCGTCCATGGCCAGAAACGGAGAATCGTCACGCGAACTTTGAGTGTGGATGAGGTTGCCTACGACCTTTTTCTCAGTCCCTTCTTCGCCGATGATCAGGACCGGTCGGTCATTCCGGGCAACTTCTTTGATCCTTTCCCTGAGTTTTTTGATGGACCTGGTCTCGCCTACAAGGGTTGATGTGGGCATATTCGTTTGTTGAGAAACAAAGTTCTCATAGGCACGTTCACTTTCCGAAGCAGTGACAAGGTCAACATTGCCGCGGGTGATTCGTTCGGACAGGATTTTAATGATTGCCAATGCCCATTCCGGATGAGTGGCGCAAAACTGGTCAAAATGGTCCTTTGATAGGATCAGAAGACTGGTCGGCTCCAGGGTCTTTACAGAAGCAGATCGGGGTTCACCGGTCAAAAGGGTCATTTCTCCAAACCCATCTCCGCCCCCAAGTGTGGCCAATTCGGTTTCAACATCGTCTTCTGAGATAGCATAGATTTTCACTTTTCCGGACATCACCACAAAAGAGGTTTCCCCTGCGTCACCCTGTTTGATGATATCGACACCTGGTGGCAATACTTGACGTTCGACTACGGAAACTAAATTTTCTAATGTATCTCTGGAAAACTCCCGAAAGAAAGGGGCCGAGGAAAGGACGTGGATGTCTATAAGATTTAGACAGTCGTCAAGGTCTGTGAGGGAGAGGTCGTTGCTGTCTGTAAGTACGGTGCCAAGGGGCTTGTGAATCCCTTCTTCGCTGAGGGTTGTCTGTCTTTTTAATGCGGCCTGTTTGGTCTTATGTGTGCACTACC
>JAUVRS010000311.1 GCA_030597505.1 Desulfobacteraceae bacterium | reverse complement strand
TCAAGGCCATTGGCAGGTATCTGCCGGCGTTCTGGAGTAAGGGAAACCCCGTTGATTTGGTGGGCACGCGAGACCCTGATGCACCCATTGTGGCTGTGGAAGAGCTCATAAAATGGAACGGGATAGACGCCGTCATAAGTCTTGGAATCGTGGACCGTCAAGAGTTTGCGACCCTGTTGATCGAATCCACCCGCAAGGTGGATCCCGACATCTCTCCCAAATTTCTGAAACAGGTGGATATTTTGGTTCAAGACTATGAAAAAGAATATATTGCCAGAATGGTGGAGTTGATGGAGGTGTATGAAAAGCCCATTATCGGCGTCTCCATGGCCAGGACCACCAAAGGAAAGGTACGTCCTGTGGTTGGAAAACGGTACAGTGGTTTATATTATGAGACACCCGAGGATGCAGTAAATGTCCTCTCCAGGATGGTAGACTATTGGCGCTTTCTTGAAGGCCGGGACTGATTAAGGGTTTGCGTAAGCCCTAATTCTTGTGCATCAGGTGCCCCACCGCCTTTTCAAGCCCGTCAAGGCTCAGCTCAAACATGGGAAAGATCCCGCGGATGGCGTCGATGGTGCGGGTATAGGGCCACTCAACAGCCATCTTTGGATTTAGCCAGGCGGAAGAGGGAAAGGTATTTGCAATAGACTGGAGTCTCTCATAACTGGGCTTCATGGTCCTTTCCTCGATATGGATGGAGCCGTCGGTGGCCATCAATTCATATGGCGCCATGCTTGCATCCCCCACTATGATAAAACGGGTTTCAGGATCGCGGCGGATTAATTCATCGACCTTGTAGGGTTTTCGGAATCTGGCAGGGTCTTCCCAGAGATAATCATAGATTGTGTTATGGAAAAAGAACGTCTTTAGTTCCTTAAACTGAGCCCGTGCATAATTGAAAAGGGTCTGGACCACGCCAATGTATGGGTCCATGGACCACCCACCATTGTCTATGGCCAGGACAACCTTCAACCGGTCTTTCAAACCCCTGTCAAATATAATCTCTATTTCTCCGGCATTTTTCATGGTCTGATAAATAGTCTCGTCAATATTGATCACATCTTTTGGGCCGGTGGGCACCATATTTCTCAACCGCTTAAGCGCCTCCCCAATCTGGGCCTGGGTGAGCGGCCCTTCCTGCGAATAGTCTTTGTACCGCCTGTCCATGGCCACCTTGACAGCCGACTTGTTTCTGGAAACCCCGCCTACCCTCATTCCCCCCGGATGGTAGCCGGAATGCCCCACAGGAGACGTTCCCTTGGTGCCGATCCACTTGCTCCCGCCATGGTGTTCCTCTGTCTGCTCCTTCAGACGATCCAGAAAATACTGGAGCAGCTCTTCGGGGCTCAGTTTCTTGAGCTCCTCCTCATCAACACCCAGGGCTTCGGCCATTCCCTCCTGGTCCTTCAGCCATTGCTCCAGCATGGCCTGTGCCACTTCTGACATCTCGAACTCGTCCGGTTCCTTGAGTTCAGCCCCTTTAAAGTGATGGGCAAACACCTGATCATAGAGATCAAAATAGCGTTCGCTTTTGACCAAAATGGAACGGGCCGCCGTGTAGAAATCATTCATCGACGAGATAAGACCCATTCCTAAGGCCTTTTGAAGCCTGAGAAACGACGTGGGGGATACGGGGATCCCCATTTCTTTTAACAAGTAAAAAAATCGTATAAACATATCATACCCCCGTCAGGGCCGTCCGGTGGTTTCCCTTTCATCCCTCAGAAACATTTCATCAATCACAGTCTCATCCGTGAAACCGAGTTTTGCGCAATCACATAATCGGGGCTTTTCTTAAACAGCACTCCCAGATAAGGGACATCTCCCTTGACAAGATCCTTAACCTTAAAATCAGGGTCTGCCTTTAGCGCTCGAATCCAGTTTATCAATTCCCGAGTGGCGGGTTTTTTCTCAATGATTTTGAAATCACGCATTCGATAAAAGGCCTTGACCGTGTGATCCAGCAAATCCCTGTTGATGTCAGGGAAATGAACCTGAATGATCGTCCTCATCATATCGGGTTCGGGAAAGGCGATATGGTGAAAGTTACAGCGTCCCAAAAATGGATCAGAAAGATCTTTTTTGGCATTGGAGGTGATGATAATAACCGGTCTGTTTTTGGCCCCCATGGTCCTGTCGATCTCGATGATATCAAATTCCATCTGGTCCAGCACGTCAAGCATATCATCTTGAAAATCGCTGTCCGCCTTATCGATTTCATCGATTAAAAGGATCTCCCTCTGCTCAGCAACAAAGGCCTGACCTATTTTGCCCATCCTAATATAATCTTCAATGTTGCTCACATCCCGTTCGGAATCACCAAAACGACTGTCATTCAACCGGGTCAGAGTGTCATACTGGTAGAGCGCATCCACGAGTTTCATGCTCGATTTGACGTTTAGGACGATCAGCTTCATGTTAAGGGCCTCTGCAATTGCATGGGCCAGCATGGTCTTGCCCGTTCCCGGTTCTCCTTTCAGAAGCAGGGGCATTTCCAATGCCATGGATATATTAACGATTTCAGCCAATTCTTCATCCAGGACATATTTAGATGCCCCTGTAAATTTTCCTTTACTGCCCTCTGTCTCCATATTTTTGCTCCTTAACAAAACTGTCTTTTTCAAAAAATGTTAAATCTTGACTGGAAAACTTAATCACTCCTTGGGGTGCGTCAACCCCAATATTACCCTGGAATTTATCAAAATCCTTGTGATATGTTATCACACAAACACAGCTATCTAAAACCGATACACCGTCCAACCCGCACCAAAGGCTGCTCCTGAAGTCCACCGGATTTGGCAACTTGGTGCTTTACCAACAGAACAGCTTCAAAACCGGGGTCAACATAAACCATCAAAAAATGGATGTCAAACAGGAGATAAACCATGCCTCTGGCCTTTGATTCCTTAAGCCACGGCACCGTTGCGTTTGGATTTTTCAACATAGACTCGGACATGCTGCTCCTGGAGCAATATTTCCTCTTTGCTACAGAGTTTTGTGATTATGTCTCGATGATCGCGGAACAAGACGGGGACGGATCATTCAAGATGTCCTGGGAGGTCTATAACATAAAAGACCCTAAAGACATCGGGGATCTGATGGGGGCCATACACGGGGTTCAATACACTGGTTTTATCGGCGAGCTTTATCAACAGTTCCCGTTCCCTGTCAGACCTCAAGATTTCAAACAGAGACCGGACGGGGTCAAGAACCAGGCCATTGTTGAGACCACAATAAAAAAATACGCAAATCGAATAAAAATTCCTTTTTCGGTTGATAAAGACGTCCATAAAGTGATGATCGGCCAATATTGGTTCACCAAAACCACATTTCAAGAATTGATCAGATAT
>JAUVRS010000180.1 GCA_030597505.1 Desulfobacteraceae bacterium | reverse complement strand
TTGAAAAGTGGAAGGTCACCATGTCTGTTGCCTCCATTACGGTATACATCGCCTTGATGAATCACCCTGATTTCAAGAAGAGAGATCTGTCCACCTTCATAAAGGCGTACAGCGGAGGGGCTCCCGTCTCAGAGGCCACTGTAAAGCAGTTTGAGGGGGCAACCGGACTCTACCTTTATAACGTATACGGCATGACAGAGACCAACTCCCCTTCTCATATTGTACCCTGGGGGAAGAGGGCCCCCGTCGATGCGGAGAGTGGTGCCCTTTCTGCGGGTGTCCCGGTCCCCAACTGTGTCACGAAGATAATGGACCTGGAGGATGGCGCCAAAGAACTTCCCCCGGGCGAGGTGGGCGAGATCGTCGATTCAGGGCCCATCGTCATCCCCGGGTACTGGCAAAAGGAGGAAGAGACCAAACACGCCATCAGGGAAGGATGGCTTTACACTGGGGATGTGGGAAAAATGGATGAGGATGGGTGGTTCTATCTGGTGGACCGGAAAAAGGATATGATCGTTGCCTCCGGTTACAAGGTCTGGCCTCGGGATGTGGAGGATGTTATCTTCCAGCACCCGGCCGTAAAAGAGACGGCTGTGGTGGGCGTGCCTGATGAATATCGGGGGGAGACCGTGAAGGCCTTTGTGGCACTAAAGGAGGAGAACAAGGACACTGTTACACCCGAAGAGATCATATCTTTTTGTAAAGAGCGTATGGCCGCCTACAAGTATCCGCGTCAAGTGGAAATCGTCCCTGAAATCCCAAAAACGCTGACCGGCAAATTTCTTCGCCGGACCCTGCGTGAAAAAGAAAAATCCAAGAAATCTATTGGGGAGTGAGGCGTCTACTCCACTATCTCATCTTTGAGAAGGGCCGCTAGACTTTTTTCGGAATATCCCAATGCAGAAAGCACCTCTCTCGTGTTTGACCCCCTGGGGCCTGCGGGTTCTGTGGCCTTGCCAGGTGTTCGGGAAAGCCTGGGGGCTGGCGCGGGCTGAACGACCCCATCAACGGTGACAAGGAGTTGTCTTTCAATGTTATGGGGATGTTTTTCTACCTCATCAAGATCCAGGATTGGGGCCACACAGGCATCCTTTCCGTCAAAGATCGCGCACCACTCCTCCCGGGTCTTTGTCTTAAAAACAGCGGCAAAACGCTCTGTTATCTCAGGCCACTTGGGCGTGTCCAGCTGCTGGGGAAGCAATGAAGGGTCAATACCGAGACCCTCCAGGAGTTCGGCATAAAACCTCGCCTCGATTGCGCCCACCGCCATAAATTTGCCATCCGAGGTCTCATATGTCTGATAGAAAGGCGCCCCGGTGTCAAGCATGTTGGTCCCGATATCAAGGGTCATGAGATTATGTGCCAACAGGCCGTAGAAGAGAGTGGCGATGTTGGCTGCACCATCCACCATGGCGGCATCCACCACCTGCCCTTTTCCCGACCTGCCTCTTTCCACCAGTGCAAGCAGAATCCCCATGGCGCAGAGCATCCCCCCGCCCGCAAAATCACCCAAAAGATTACAGGGCGGAAGCGGTTTTTCCCCCTTTTTTCTAAAAAGCGAGAGGGCGCCTGACAGGGCAATATAATTGATATCATGACCTGCCATGCTGGCATACGGTCCTTTCTGCCCCCATCCGGTCATACGCGCATATATCAATCCTTGGTTGAGGGCCAACGCTTCACCAGGACCCAGCCCCAGGGACTCCATTACCCCGGGTCTGTAAGGCTCTATGAGCACATCTGAGTCACGGATCATGTCCCGGACAATGGCAACCCCCTGTTTGGTCTTCAGATTGACCCGTATGGATTGTTTGCCCCGGTTAAAGGGGCTTTTCGCCATAATGTTGGGTATTTCAGGTCCCCCCTTGGTCAATCTATCCACGATCACCACCTCAGCGCCAAAATCAGACAGCAGCATCCCACAATAGGGAGATGGCGCCAGACCTGCCATTTCGATGATCTTGATTCCTTTCAGTGCACCCATTATATTCTCCTTGTATATTCTCCTTCTATACTCTTTGGAAACTTTGTGTTTATTGGTTCGTATCAGCAGCCTTTGAGCGTGAGTGTCTGTGATCCTTTTTTTATCAAGCGGCCAACTATAGAAAATGGGGTTTCCCGTGTCAAGAAACAGACCCCTTTTAAAGCAAAAAGATGGGTTTTCCCTTATGTCTTACGATTCTGTTTTTTCTTGACAATTTTCAAGAAGCCGATAGGACTGTGTAAACCGCAGACTGAACCGGACCGCAATCCGGGTGCGGTCTGCTTGGAGGATTTGATGTCGTGGACCCCTATATTGATCGCCCTGGTGTCAGGGTTTGCACTGGGACTGGCGGCGGCCTTTGTGCTGAGGCTGACTCAATCAAAGACAGCCAACGAGCTAGCCGATGCGTTGTTCAAGGAAAATGAAGCCCGGCGAGAGTCCAGTCTTGAGATGATCCTGTCGGAGGTAAAAGACAGTTTTGGAAATCTTTCGCTTGAGGCGCTCCGCAAATCCACCGATGAATTCCTAAAACTGGCCAAATCCAGATTGGATATACAAAGAGAGGTCAACATCAGCGAGCTGGAGGCAAAAAAAGATCTTATCGGTGACCAACTAAAACGCATGACATCGGAGCTGGGAAGCGTTTCAAGACTGGTGCGGGAGCTTGAAAAAGATCGTGGAGAAAAATTTGGAGAACTGACAAGCCAGCTCAAATCCACAGGGGAGCAGACCGCCGCGCTGATGCAGACCACCAACTCCCTTCGTGAGGCACTTGGAAGCACAAAGGCGAGAGGGCAGTGGGGGGAAAGGATGGCAGAAGATGTCCTCAGAATGGCCGGTTTTATTGAGAATGTAAACTACGTAAAACAAAAAACCATCGAAGCTGTTGGCACGCGACCGGACTTCACCTTTTTTCTCCCCCAAGATCTAAAGCTGAATATGGATGTGAAGTTTCCCTTGGACAATTACCTGAGGTTCCTGGAGGTTGAATCAAAGGCTGAACAATCAAAATTTCGAAATGACTTTATGAGGGATGTAAAGGGAAGGATCAAAGAAGTTACTACCCGTGAATATATCAACCCCGAGCAAAACACCCTTGATTATGTACTGCTGTTCATACCGAATGAAGAGGTATATGCGTTTATACAAAGACACGATAACACTATTCTGGATAATGCCATAAAGAATAAGGTGGTACTCTGCTCCCCCATAACGCTTTTTGCGGTGCTGGCCGTAATTCGCCAGGCCGTGGATAATTTTTCCCTGGGACAGACCTCAAATGAGATCCTCTCATTGCTGGGTAGCTTCAAAAAGCAGTGGGGGAAATTCGTCGAGAAAATGGAAGTGTTGGGTAAACGTATTGGAGATGCCCAAAAGGAATATGAAGCGCTTACCACAATCAGGGTCAGACAAGTTGAAAGGCCACTCAACAAAATTGAGGAGCTGAGGAGGCAACAAAAGATATCTTCGGCCCCCGAATACGACGAAGCCCTTCTTCCTCCAAAAAATGGCCTTTAAGGGCTTGCGCAAAAACAACTTGGCAGAACTGGCGCCCAGATTTGGGTCAGATTTGGCCGGGCCGATTGAGCCTGTTTGAACTCCGGAATATAACCGGAGTTCACAGGATCTATGAGGTCCGCGCAGAAGAGGAATAGGCCCTGTTCTTCGCCAGATGGACCTGAATTGCCATGATGGCAGCGGGGGTAACACCGGAAACCCTGGAAGCCTGACCCAGAGAGATGGGTCTGACATTGCCCAGTTTTTCTCTTGCCTCTGCTGTGAGCCCATGGATCTTCCCGTAATCAATATCCTCAGGAAGCTTCGCTTCTTCCACCCGTTTGAGCTTCTCAACCTGCCGCTTCTGCCGGTCAATATATCCCGAATACTTTACCCGTGACTCGACTTCTTCTGAAACCTGTATCTCTGTTTCTGAAAGCCCTTCATCAAAAACATGGAGATGGTCAAAAAATATCTCACTCCTTCTGAGGAGCTGTTCCAATGAGGCGGGGTTTTTTAAGGGCGCTGAGCCCAACGCCTTCAGTTTCTCCTGCACCCATGCTTCCGGTCTCAACCTGAACTCCCGCAGCCGAACAGACAGATTCTCGACCTTTTTTCTTTTTCTGCAGAACTCCGCGTACACGTCATCAGCCACAAGACCCAGTCGATGCCCCAGATCCCTGAGTCTAAAATCGGCGTTATCTTCCCTTAACAGAAGACGATACTCAGCCCTCGAGGTGAACATACGGTAGGGCTCGTTGGTCCCCTTGGTAACAAGATCGTCAACCAACACCCCCGTATACGCTTCAGATCTCTTGAGGATAAATGGCGCTTCCCCGCGGATCTTCAATACAGCATTAATCCCGGCCATGAGACCCTGGGCAGCCGCCTCTTCGTAACCCGAGGTGCCATTTATCTGCCCGGCATGAAAGAGTCCGCTTACCAGTTTGGTTTCCTGAGTAGGTTTTAGCTGGAGAGGGTCCACATAGTCATATTCGATAGCATAGCCAGGCCTGATAACCTCCGCCTTCTCGAGGCCGGGGATCGACCGTATCATCCGGATCTGGATATCCATGGGCAAACTGGTAGCCAACCCGTTTGGATAAACCTCAACCGTATCCAGGCCCTCCGGCTCAAGAAATATCTGGTGTCTTTCCTTTTCCGAAAAACGGACCACCTTATCCTCGATGGAAGGGCAATACCTGGCGCCAGTGCCTTTGATAACGCCACTGTAAAGGGGGGATCGGTCCAGCCCCTGTCTGATAAACTCGTGCGTTCCCTTGTTGGTATAGGTGATATGGCAGGCCACCTGAGGCAGGGGGATATGGGTGGTTGTAAAGGAAAACGGTCGGGGCGGTTCATCCCCTCCCTGTGGCGTCAGCCCCTTATAATCGATGGTCCTACCGTTAATACGGGGGGTTGTGCCGGTCTTCAATCGCCCCAGTTTGAAACCAAGGGCTTCAAGCTGCGCGGACAGTTTTTGGGAGGGCGGATCGCCCATTCGACCGCCGGGGAAATGATCAAGACCGATATGAATAAGCCCTCTCATAAATGTACCGGTGGTCAGAATCACTGTCTTTGAAAACAACTGTTCATGGATTTGTGTCTGAATTCCATAGACCTTACCATCTTTCACCAGCAATTTTTCAGCCATGGCCTGCCGAATATCCAAATTGGGCTGGTTCTCCAGCACCGATGTCATGCGCTTTCGGTAAAGATCCCGATCATTTTGAGACCTTGACCCCTGGACCGCCAAACCTTTGCGGGTGTTAAGACGTCTGAACTGGATGCCTGTCTGGTCGGCGTTTTTGGCCATTTCCCCTCCCAGGGCATCGATCTCCTTAACCAGGTGCCCCTTGGCCAGCCCGCCGATGGCCGGATTACAGCTCATGACGGCAATATGATCGATATTTATGGTGAGAAGAAGGGTGGGATGGCCCATCCTGGACGCAGCCAGAGCGGCCTCACAGCCTGCGTGACCGGCCCCAACCACGATCACATCATATTCCCTTTCATGGACACGCATGGTGTAGCCTTTCAGTGTCAAGTTTTGGCTTTATGATTCTGCTACAGGTTTAGAGAGCGGTTTTAAGAAATACCCAAACCCCACAAAGCCCGAACTTATTAAGAACTTACAAATAACCGGGGGAATGCGGGCAATCCATCCCCTGAAAATCCGTAGGCGCTGCAATCATGATTTCGCGATAGGAGGTTGTCCGAGATTGGGGAAAAGAGCCATTCCTGAACAGTCGTAACTACTCAGGTGGATAGGCTGAAGACTGTTAGGAAAAAACGCATTTTGAAGCCATATTTGGTGAAAAAATCAAATATTTCCGCCAAAATACGGCAATCGTGGTCTTCCGCCCCCTTCAACCTTCAGCCTTCAGCCTATCCAC
>JAUVRS010000092.1 GCA_030597505.1 Desulfobacteraceae bacterium | reverse complement strand
CCTCGTCCGTCATCTGTCCTCCGTCCTCCGCCCTTTGTCTTTTCCGCCATGCGCCATGCTCTCAGCTCTCGGCTCTCTGTCTGTCCCCTGACCACCGACCACTGATCACTGACACCTGGCTATTGTCTTCTGTCTCTTATGGGTATGTTCCTTGATTTTTTGATCATATTGTTGTTTATGACTTCTAGCAAAATAATTGTGTAAGATTAACAGTCCCTAACCCTAAAAAAGATGGTTTCGTATAAAGCCGGATGTTTCAAAAAAGCTCAAAAAAGAGTTTAAAAAGGTTATCACCTGACGAAGTCATCAGTTGTTATGAAAAAACCGAGCGCTTTATGGAAAGCCTGGAAGGAACTGATGAGAAATTTCTTGAAAAGATAGCCGAGGTCCAGCTCACCGGGTAGCCTTATGTTTTGAAGTATGTGCTGGAGACCCTTATGGAAGCTCCGGAAGAGGAAGAACCCATTGCCCTCACGGAAGAAGATATTGGTTATCTATTCCTGTTGTTTAAAACCGTAGTTGACCTGCTTGACGAAACATTAAGAGCAGGTTTGAAAATATCGTCAAAAAACTGAAGTAAAAGGGGTCAGGGTTTGGGTCGGGGGAGGACCCCCGCTCTCTCGGCGATCTCGGGGACCCGGTGTTCCCATTCGATGGCCATCAGGTGAACACCGGCCACTCCTTCCATTTCTTTAAATTCTTCGATCTGTTCAAGAGCAAATTTGATCCCCTCTTCGGCCACCTTTCCCTTGCCCGCCCCTTTTAACCGATCGATCAAGGAGTCAGGCACATCCATACCAGGAACCTGGGACGCAATATAGCGGGCCATACCGAGACTCTTCATGGGGGTGACACCCGCAAGGATGTAACATTTTTCGTGAAGCCCCATGTCCACAACCCTTTTCATAAACTCCCTGAATCTATCCATGTTGTAAACACACTGTGTCTGGATAAAATCCGTCCCGGCATTTATTTTTTTTGCAAGCCGGTGGACCCGCCATTCATAGGGCTCTGCAAAGGGGTTGGACGCAGCCCCAATAAATATCTTCGGGGGATCTTCTATGTCAGCGCCGCCCAGAAACTTCCCTTCATCCCGCATCTGTTTGACCATGTTGATGAGTTGCATGGAATCTATGTCAAATACGCCCATGGCATCAGGGTGGTCGCCGAACTTCTGGTGATCGCCTGAAAGGCACAACATGTTTCTTACGCCATGAGTATAAGCCCCCAGTATATCGCTTTGCATGGCAAGGCGGTTGCGATCGCGGCACACCATCTGGAAATTGGGTTCCAGCCCTTCCTGAATGAGTATGATGCAGGCGGCCCAGCTTGACATCCTGACCACGGACGTCTGGTTGTCGGTGATGTTGACAGAGTCCACCATGCCCTTTAGGTAACTCGCCTTTTTTTTCACTTCCTCGCCATTGGTTCCACGGGGGGGACCCAGTTCACCTGTAAAAGCGAAATGACCCGCCTCTAGGATTGCCTCTAAATTGCTTCCCGATTTCATATGGATTTCCCCTTTGCTAAAAAACTCGGCAGTCTGGCTATACCGTTATGGTTAAACTGGGTCTATGGCGTTGCATCTGCTTTTGATTTTTCATAACCCGGCTGGATGACGGTTCTCGGCACCTGATTTTCCCATTTGGAGGCCGGGGTAAAGGCCATTATGGAATCCAGACGACCCTGTTTTTCAAGACGCTCATAGATCAGATACCAGGCGCAAGGTTGATCCTTGCTTATTTCACAATTGCCCTTGTTGGTCCCACCGCAGGGCCCGTTATAAAGCCCTTTGGCGCACATGGTGACCGGGCAGATTCCACCGGTCATTCCCAGGACACAGCTGCTGCAGGAGCGGCACCGTTCCTCGTACCACCCCACACCCTGATTCACGCCGATAAACGTTGTATCCACCGCAGGGAACACAGGCGTTTGCGGGAATCTCTCGGCCACAAATTGAATTCCGGCGCCACAGGCCATAGACAGGATCGCCTCATAGTCGTTCACAATGGCATCCAGAGGTTCGAGATATTCCCGGTCACATTGTCGTTCTACGGTCAAAGCGCCCACTTCAATGGGACTTTCTTCCAATTTTCGAGCCATATCCAGCTCTGCATTGAGAACGGCCACCTCTTTTTCTCCCCCTGCAAGACACACCGCCACACATGTCCCGCAGCCCACATTGAGGACCTTGTTGTAGCCCTTGATCAGCCCCTTTATTTCCTCAAAGGGTTTTCGTTTGGCAACTATCATACTTCCTCCTCACTTGATATTTGTTCGCCACCGTTTACGGGCGGGTGACCCATTTTTTCAGCGGGTTGGGACCAAGGGCCAGGATATTTTCCGTCATTTCCCTGGCATACGCTGCAAAGGTAGGGCCTTCACCCGAGGAGAGGTTGTACATCCTCACCCGGTCACCCTCTAATCCTACTTCTTCAAGCAGCGATCTCACGTGATTGACCCGTTCGCGGGCCCTCAAGTTTCCCTCGTTATAGTGACAGTTCCCCTCAAGGCAGCCCACTACATACACACCATCGGCGCCTTTCTGGATAGATCTCAGTAAATGCATCACATCCACTTTTCCGGTGCAGGGAACCCTGATTATCTTTATGTTCTTAGGGTATTCAAGTCGCATGGAACCTGCCAGGTCCGCAGCTGAATAACCTCAAAAATCACAACAAAAAGCGATTATTGTCGGTTCAAAATCTTCCATCACAAACCCTCCGCAAGCAAGGCGTCGATCTTGCAGGCTATTTGGTCATCTTCATAAAAACCCAACTGAATTGTCTGTCGTGGGCACACCCCCGTACAAACACCGCACCCATGGCAAAGGGCCTCGTCAATTTCGATTACCCCTTCTTCCTCGTTATATGCAGGCACCTGGAAAGGACAGGATCGGACACAGGTAAGACACTTTACACAGTGTTCCGTATCGACCCTCGCATTGATGGCTGAAAGTTTCATTTCTGAATTTGCCAGAAATGTCGTGGCCCTTGAGGCAGCCGCATGGGCCTGGGAGATGGTCTCTGAAATCAGTTTGGGGCCATGTGCGGTTCCGCAAAGGAAAATGCCATCACCAGGCATATCCACCGGCCGGAGCTTTACATGGGCTTCTATAAAAAAACCTTCCGAATTTCGGCCCAGTTTCATGATACTGCTCAGGTCATTGGTATCCTGGGCGATCACACCGGCACTGAGGGCCAAGAGATCCGGTTTTATCTGGATATCCCGTTGCAGGATGTGATCCTTGACAGTAACCAGTATCCCCTCAGCGGAAGACTCCACCAACGGAGGCGATTTCTGGGTAAACCGAATGAAGATGATCCCTTTATTTCTTGCCTCTGTGTAATAACTCTCCAATAGGCCATATGTGCGAATGTCCCGATAAAGGATGTAGATCTGGGTTTCGGGACTGAGTTCTTTTATATGAAGCGCATTCTTTACGGCGCTCTGACAACATATTCGGGAGCATTCGGGATTCTCGTCGTTGCGCGATCCCACACACTGGATCATGACCACACTTGAAGCCCCATCAAGTCCCTTTTCCTCAAGGATGTCACTCAATTCCAACTGGGTTATGACCCGGTCATCCTCGCCGTAGAGATATTCCTTTGGCCTGTATTCCGCTGCGCCGGTGGCAACGATAATCACGCCGTGTCTGATGGACCGTTTCTCCGTGTCCGACCCCACGACGACCTCTGTTTCAAAGTTACCCTTGTATCCGCCAAACCCGGTCACACGAGCCTCTGTCAAAATCTCGATTTTTTCGTGTGTACCCACCTCTTGGATAAGTTCCTGGAGATAGGCGCGAACGTCCGCACCTTCGATGGTGTGGTGAAGCCTCCCGGACAATCCCCCCAAACCAGGTTCTTTTTCGATCAGAACCACCTCAAAACCCTGTTTTGCAAGACTAAGGGCTGCGTTCATACCCGCGACGCCACCGCCAATCACAAGGGCCCGCTGGGTCACACTGATGACCTTTTCCCTGAGGGGTTTTAAGAGTCCGGCCCTTGCCACCGCCATCCGGACGAGATCCATGGCCTTTTTCGTGGCCCCATCGTGATCCTTGGAATGAATCCATGAATTCTGGTTTCGAATATTGGCCATTTCAAAAAGATATTTGTTGAGCCCACAGGCCTCAAGGGTCTCCATAAACATCTGTTCATGGGTTTTGGGGCTGCAGGAGGCCACCACAACCCGATTCAGACCATATTCCGTAATCTTTTCTTTGATCTTTTCCTGTGTATCCTGAGAACAGGTAAAGAGATTTTGATCAGCAAAGACCACATTGGGGAGCCTTTTCGCATATTCCTGAACCTTGGAAACGTCTACGATACCGCCTATGTTGATACCGCAATTGCACACAAAAACGCCAATTCTGGCTTCCTGATCAGAGACATCCAATTCTTCAGGAATTTCAAGAGGTTCAACATCCTTTCCCCTGCTTTCGGCCAGATCCCTGCCTGCCAGACAAGCGGCTGCGCCGGCCTCGGTCACGGAACCGGGGATATCCTTGGGCCCCTGGAAGACACCACAGGTGTAAATCCCCGGCCTTGACGTGGACACGGGCTCAAAGGGAGTGGTGGCCACAAAATTGGACGTATTCAATTGGATATCAAGCCGGTTTGCCAGATCCTGAGAGGTCTCAGGGACTTGAAGTCCAACAGAAAGGACCACCATACTAAAGGTTTCTTCTCTGATCTCCCCGGCTTCATCGGCGTACCGCAAGACCAGATCTCCTGTTTCAGAGATTTCGTCAATCGTATGGATTCTGGATTTTACAAACCTGACGCCGTCTTTGTCCCGGGCCCTTAGAAAATATTTTTCATAATCCTTCCCAAAGGTCCTCATATCAATGTTAAAGATGGCACAATCGAGATCACCGTGGGCATGCTCTTTTGCGATCATGGCCTCTTTGACGGCGTACATGCAACACACTGAAGAACAATAACCGTTCCGGCAATTGTTTGTGTCCCGCGATCCTACACATTGGAGCCAGGCGATTTTCTCGGGTTCCTCTCGATCAAGGGGCCTCATAAGGTGACCAAAGTAGGGCCCCCCTGCAGATAAAATTCTCTCAAAACCCTCACTCGTAACCACATTCGGGTATTTCCCGTATCCATAAAAATCCAGCCCGGAGGGGTCAAACCCTTTACCGCCCGGAGAAAGGATTACGGAACCGACCGTGAGATTGCTCTCGCGTTCTTTGTCATCATATCGGATCGCTTTTGCCAAGCAGATGTTTTCACACAGACCACAGCCTACGCAGACGTCCGTATCAATGGCATAAGCCAGGGGCACCGCCTGGGCGTATTCAATGTAGGCGGCCCTTCTGTCGTCTAAACCCCTGTTTATTTCGTTTACGGCGGTTACCGGACAGTGCCGCGCACAATCTCCGCAACCAGTGCACGTGGCAGGGTCAATATAGCGAGGATGATGGGTCAGGGTCACCTGGAAATCCCCCGGATCACCTTCGATCACCTTTACCTCGCTGTTGGAAATCAGTTCAATGTTTAAATGCCGGCCGACCTCGACCAGTTTGGGTGAGATGACTCACATGGTACAGTCATTGGTCGGAAAGGTCTTATCGAGCCGGGCCATCAACCCACCGATGGTGGGCGATTTTTCTACCAGATAAACCTTGAAATTTGAATTGGCAAGATCGAGTGAGGCCTGCATGCCCGCGATTCCGGCCCCCACAACCATGACTGAACCGCTCTTTTTGTGATTCTCCGACTTCATGATTACTCCTTATAGTGCTGCAAAAGCGGAAACCCTTTCCTTCATGCCCGCGAACTCCACCCTATTGGTCTTTTCCAGATCGGCGAGAAGATAGGAAACTCGCATGAGATCCAGATCAGTGTGTTTACTGATATCTCTTACGGAGGTGTGCCCTCCCTTTATTGCAATATAAATGAGGTTTTTGTGATAGTCTCTCACCAGTGCTGCATCCAAAACTGATTCAAAGCGCTCCGTGTCCCAGGTACGTCCATACACATCTCCACGGGTAGTGATTCCAACCTCTTTCCCTACAAGCCAGCGGAGGGTTTCACCGTTCAGGGTCATTTCCGCTGCATTCAATTCCTCATCAAAGGCCTTTGGGTCAAATTGGCCCAGGCCTCTAATCGAATCAGTGACAGCTGCTGCAATTTCCGAAAACCGCTGGGCCTCTGCCGATGATACCCATGCCAGATGAAGGCGATCTTTTCCGATGCCCGAGATATCGAGTAGCCTTTGAGTAAGGCGGATCTTTTTTTCGGCCTGAACATTACCATCCAGGTAATGGCAATCGCCGAAATGTCACCCGCCCACTAAAACGCCGTCGCATCCGGACTTAAACGCCTCAATGATAAAGAGCGGGTCTACCCGGCCTGAGCACATGACACGAACTGTTCTCAAGTTGGTTGGGTACTGTATCCGTGAAACACCGGCAAGATCCGCTCCTGCATACGCGCACCAGTTACAGAGAAAGGCGGCAATCCTGGGTTCAAAGTCTCCCATTTTTTTACTCCTCACGATTCAGAACTTCCCAGGGAAGCCCTGGGATCCAAAAAACCTTTGTCGTTTTATCTCCAGAAGATCATATATTCGGAGTACATCCCTGGACATATAAGCCATTTTTTAAGCCTCACGCCACTGCACAAACAGAGGCCACGATTTGATCATCCCTGAAATGGAGCATGTCAATGGCCTTACGGGGGCATGAAGCAGCGCAGAGACCACATCCTTTACATGACGCCTGGATATTTTGTGCTCGATATCCTTTCCCCTCAACCTCTTCAAGGACCACTGCACCAAAGGAACAGATTTCTTCACAAAGCCCGCATCCCATACAAAGCTCGGCATCCACCTGGGATACCAGTGGCAAGACCTGTATGGTAGGCTTTGCAAGCACCGTAGCGGCTCGGGATGCAGCCGCCATGGCCTGGGATATGCTCTCTTCAAGCGGTTTAGGATAATGGGCAAGCCCGCACAGGAACAGCCCGTCAGATGCGAAATCCACGGGACGGAGCTTCGCGTGGGCCTCCATAAAAAACCCCTCTGCATTGACCGGCAGTTTATACATTTCTGAAATGGTGTTGTTGGGCGCCGGTTCAATGGCTGTTGCCAAATTGAGTAAATCAGCCCTTATTCGCAAATCTCTTTGCAGGGTCGGATCAAATACCGTGACCTCCAGATGCTCTTCCTGTTCCGTAACAGTCGGTTTTTTTTCAAGAGTGTATCTGATAAAGATGACCCCCTTTTCGCGCGCTTGTCTGTAAAGAAGCTCCCGTTCTGCAAATGTCCTCATATCCCTGTAAAGGATATAGACCTCGGTATCGGGTTTTTGTTTCTTGATGGAAATGGCCTGAGAAACAGAGGTGGTACAACAGATCCTTGAGCAATAGGGTCGTTCGTCATTTCTTGACCCCACACACTGGATAAACACCACACACTTTGCCGCTTCCAGCCCCTCGGGTTGACTCTCAAGGTCATGCCACCGGGTTACCCTGGGGTTTTTTCCATAAAGATATTCATCGGTATTTGAGGCCTGCCCCCCGGTTGCAATTACTGTGGCGCCGTGCTGGAGGGTCTTGGTCGCTCCCTTTTGGGTGACCACAGTCTCAAAGTTGCCCACAAATCCGGATGCACCGGTAACCACAGCCTCGGTCAACACCTCAATATCCGGATGATTTTCCACCCGATCGATCAAATCTGATAGAAATGGCTGGACCGCTGCGCCGCTCCATGTCCGTGAGATCTCTCGGGCTGCCCCACCCAGTTCGGACGATGCCTCCACAACAGCGGTGGGAAATCCCTGACGGGCAAGACTCAGTGCAGAGGTCAACCCCGCCACACCACCTCCAATAACAAGGGCCGACTTTTTAACATCCACAGATAGATCCGGAATCGGTTCCAGCAGAATGGCCCTGGCCACGGCCATTCTCACCAGGTCTTTGGATTTCTCGGTGGCCTTTTCCTTCTCACCTGAATGCACCCATGTACACTGGTTTCTGATATTGGCCATCTCAAACAGATAGGGGTTGAGACCGCCCGACCGCAGGGTTTCCTGAAACAGAGGTTCATGGGTCCGGGGCGTACACGCAGCAACCACAAGACGGTTTAGGGTGTTTTTTTTGATAACCTCCACCATCTTGTCCTGGGTGTCCTGGCTGCAGGTAAAGAGATTCTCCTCCACATACACAACGTTGGGCAAAGTCCTGGCGTACTTAGCGATTGCAGGCACATCTGCAATGCCGCCTATGTTCACCCCGCAGTTGCACACAAAGACCCCGATTCGAGGCTTTTGGTCCCCTACACTGGTTTCAGAAGGAAAGGTTTTTTCCCCAACAAGGGTCCCGCGGCCAAGGGCCAGGCTGATGCCTGCGGAACAGGCAGCCGCGCTTGCTTCCATAACCGACTCGGGGATATCTTTGCATCCGCCTGCCGCGCCCGCCACATAGATTCCCGGTCGGGACGTGGAGACAGGGGTGATATCCGCGGTGTCGACAAAATTGTACGAGTTAAGCTCAATGCCCAGTGTCTCAGCCACCTCAACTGCGGAGTCTGAGGCCTCCATGCCCACGGAAAGTACAACCATGTCGAAATTTTCCTGTTT
>JAUVRS010000171.1 GCA_030597505.1 Desulfobacteraceae bacterium | reverse complement strand
TATATTGCTGGGCCGGTATGCTGTTCCTGGCTGTCCCATTGAGCATATCCGGATTGCCCGTGGGTATGTCACCATAAAGAGAGAAAAATAAATGACTTCCAGCTTTTCCACCATATTTGTTAAAAAGATGTTCTCGGTGGTGCCCGCCTCCTTTGAGATAGTAAACCATTTACTCACGTTCTGGCTCGATAAAATGTGGCGCAAACGGGCTGCAAAAATCGCAGCACAAACCGAGGGGATTTTATGGGCAGATATGTGTACAGGTACTGGCGAGATGGCCGGTCACCTGAGCCGCTTGGCTCCGACGGGAACAAGGATTTATGGGATAGATTTCTCTCTGCCCATGCTAAAAGAGGCAAAACAAAAACCAAAGAATAAAGGCATTTATTTTGTCGCCTCCGATATCAAGACCTTACCGTTTTCCAGTGAATGTCTTGATCTGGTAACCCTGTCATTTGCTTCCCGCAATATTAACTTAAACAAAGATATATTGGTTTACTCTTTTTCAGAGATTTACCGAGTCTTAAAACCAGGGGGGAGTTTTGTAAACCTTGAAACCAGCAGACCAAAGAATTCACTTATCAGATGGTGTTTTCACCTATACGTAAGGCTATTTGTGAAAGCAATCGGAAGTCGAATATCTGGATCAAGGGCTGCTTATGCGTATTTGGCAAAGACCATACCTCGTTTTTACCCTTCAGAAGAACTGGCCGGCCTGATGCGTCAGGCCGGTTTTAATAAAACCGTTTTTGAACAACACCTGTTTGGGGTGGCTGCCATTCATCAGGGGATAAAATCGTGGGATAAAATCATAGGATAAAACTGTAAACGAGCGCTTTGCCAGCTGCATTGCTTGGGGCTGATCTGTAACTACTCAGGCGGGTAGGCTGTAGGCTGAAGACTGTTAGGAAAAGCGGAAATACGGGGCATTTTGAAACCATGTTTGGTGCGAGAACCGGCTGTTTCTCCGCCAAAGTGCGGCAATCGTGCTCTTCTGACCTCTTCAACCTTCAGCCTAAACAACTTCAGCCTGACTACGCGAGTAGTTACGTTGATCTTTAATATCGCTCGGAAAGAGACACATCATGAAAACAAGCGGGAAAACACGGTGTTTGTGGGCAAAGACCCATCCACTGCTTATGGATTATCACGACCATGAATGGGGTTCACCCCTCCATGATGACCAGCGTCTTTTCGAGTTCATCTTGCTGGAAAGCGCACAAGCCGGCCTGAACTGGCTGACAATACTAAAAAAAAGGGAGGGGTATCGCTATGCCTACGACGATTTTGACCCGAAAAAAGTGGCCCGGTATTCTGAAGCAAAAGTCCGTAGGCTGCTCAACGACCCGGGAATCGTCAGAAACAGACGTAAGGTTGCCTCATCAGTCGTCAATGCCCAGGCCTTCCTCAGGATTCAGAGAGAATTTGGCGGCTTTCATGTCTATATTTGGGGGTTTGTAAAAGACAGTCCCATCCAGAACAGGTGGAAAGACCCAGCCGAGATTCCTGCAAAAACCCGGGAATCCGAAGCCATGAGCAAAGACTTAAAAAAACGCGGTTTCACCTTTGTGGGTCCTACGATCTGTTATGCCTTTATGCAGGCTGTGGGAATGGTCAACGATCACACGGTTGACTGTTTCCGCTATCCGGAAGTTGCAGGGTAGGGGAGACCCCTGCCATAGGGCACAACAAGGTCCATCAGACGTGAGGTAACGGGAATCTCAACGGTGGCGGCGCGTACACCCGTCATCTGTAAACCGGCTCTTCAACTCTAATAAAATTTCTCAGCTTTCCAATCCCCTCGATCTCGCATTCCACAACATCTCCCGATCCAAGAAACTTTTTTGTGCTGTAGGAAGTCCCGGTGGGGGTGCCCGTGGAAATGAGATCTCCGGGTTCAAGGGTGACAAAGCGGGAGACCTCGGTAATAATCTGTGGAATCTTAAACACCATTTCCTCCCCGGTGCTGTCCTGGCGCAGTTCGCCATTGACCCAGAGACGCAGCCCGAGACCATGGGGATCTTGGATTTCATCCGTCAAGACGATGTATGGCCCCATGGGGCCAAAGGTATCCTGAGCTTTCATGGCAAACCAATCCACCCGCTGGGTTTCCTTCTGCAGAAGATGACCCCTGTCTGATATATCATTAAAAATCGTATATCCGGCCACATGATCCATGGCCGCTTCCTCCGGGATGTAGCGCCCCTGTTTGCCAATCACCACGGCAAGTTCCACCTCGTGGTCCAATTTTCTGCAATCAGGAGAAATAACCACCGAATCCTCCGGTCCGATGATGGTCGAGGCAGGTTTTATAAACATAAAGAGGCTTTTGGGCACCGGGGCATCCTGCGAGACCTCCCGTATGTGACTCACATAATTGCGGGCAACACACAAGATCTTTGGAGGATTGGAGATAGGTGCGAGTATTTTTGTTTCACTCAGGTTCAAAAGAATGCCTCGCAGTTCGGCCGGAATCTCCGACTCTTCTCCGACTTGCTCCTGAACCCAGGTCTTGACCTGTCTGGCCACATCGAGACCAACAGGTCCCTGGCACAAAAAACCTCGCATATCCAGATGAGGAAAGGATTCTTCCGATTGGTCCTGGTTCTTCATGAACACTCGATGCCCTTTGTTTAAGTCGATGATTCTTTCACCCCATACGATGCCGAGAGTTGGTTTTCCATTGTTTTGAAAAGTTGCTAATTTCAAATCATTCTCCTTTTATAGTTTTTTCAAAATGACCATTTTTATACACCTCAAGAGACAGCCCGTAGTGAATAACAGACATATACTTTTTCATCTCTGGGACCAAAGGTCAAGCGGCGCAGAGCTTTTTTGGTGTTTCGACAAAGCTTGCCTTTTTACAACGCTTGTGGGAACCTGATCCTATAGGGCACTACCCTGCAAGAGTAGACGGGTTTTCTCATTGCTGAAAAGACAAAGTAGCGCATTGACCTAAATTCAAAAACAAGAAATTATGGAGGGATCTACAGATGAATGAATATGATATCTTTGAGGACCACCCAAGGATGCCAAAAAAGGTGACGCTGGCTGACATAACCATGAGAGACGGGCTTCAGCATGAGGAGGCGTGGATTCCCACTGAGGCGAAGATATATTATCTTCAGGAACTGGCCTTTGCCGGCGTCAAACGGTTGGAGGTGACAAATCTTGGGAATCCAAGAGTGATGCCCCAGTTCAGGGACGCCGAGGAAGTGCTAAAAGGTGTCTGGGACGACATATTCATAAAGAGACTGGCGAAACGTGGCATCATCCCGGAGCATATTGAACGGACCGCTGTAACCATCAGGGAACCGGCTGTTGACAGGGCAATAGCCTTAAAGGAAAAAGGGTACGGACCGGATCGTGTTTTGATGATGGTGTCAACAGACGAGGAACATCACTTTGCAAACAGCGCCACCACACTGCCTGAATATTGGAAAGAAGCGGAACGGTGTATCAGGAAGTGTAAGGATGCAGGCATCAAGATGTGCGGGACAGTGAGTACCATCTGGGGAAGCCCTATATCAGGGCCTACGAGACTGGAGGATGCCGTTGAGTTTTCAAAAAGATGGCTTAGCATTGGCGCCGATGACATAGAGCATGCTGACCATGATGGCTCTGCGCCGCCCGATCAGGTCTACCGGTACTTCTCAATGATCCTGGACCAGATACCCAACCCTGATCTGCATGTGGCCCATTTTCATGTGACCAGAGGCTGGGGTCTGGCTAACGTTCTGGCAGCCCTTCAGACCGGTATTGAAATTTTTGAGGGAACCCTTGGAGGAATCGGCGGGCAACCAACAAATTTTCTAAACCGGACACCAGTACCAGGGACCGGCGCCTATTATTATAAAGACCCAAATGTGGTTGGGCTTGTCACCTTTGAGGATTTGTGTGTCATGTTGGATGAAATGGGGATCGATCTCGGAGGCATCAGCGTTGATAGGGTACTGGAAATCGGCACCTTGATGGAAAAAACCATCGGCAGGAGGCTTCGTTCCGAGTCAATTTTGAACGGCAGGATCCCAAAAGAGCCAAGGGAGGAATTCAAAAGAGCCAAGCTGCCCCGGATCAAAGAAAAACAGGGAGAAAAACCCGGACAGATAATGCCGGGCGAGTGGCCGGAAAAAGCAGAGGTGCCGAGGAACTTGCTGGCCGGAAGAGATGCCAATTCCTTTAAGCCTTAGAAAGTCCTGTCAAAGTATGGTCAAATGGTCATCCAGGAGGTCTGACACAAACATATGGCCCGGTGAGTGGGTGATTGCAAGGGGAAGCGGGGCTGAGGTTACAGCCAGCGTGGAGGTAACACCACAGGCCCAAAATACGGGTATTTCCCCAGGCCGGGTCTCAACTGGATCGCCAAAATCCGGTTGTTCAATGTCTTTGATTCCCAGGTCTTCCGGCGACCCCACGTGTATTGGAGCTCCATGTGTCAAGTGAAACCGTGTGGTCACTTGCGTGGCCCTGATGGCCTCTTCAGGCCTCATGGGCCTCATGGTGACCACCAGAGGCGCGGAAAATGGGCCCGCGGGCCGACAGACACGGTTGGTGATATACATGGAGACATTTTTGCCTTCCTCCAGGTTTCTGACCGGCACCCCGGCCTTTACAAGAGCGTCCTCAAAGGAAAAACTACATCCCAATAGAAAACTCACCATGGTATCGTCAAAAACAGCGCTTATATCTTTTACTTCTTCGCCGGGTTCCCCTTTCCTGAAAACCCTGTAAAGCGGCAGATCGGTCCGAAGGTCGGCTCCCGGGGCTATGGTCGGTTCAACCTGACCTGGTTCCAGTACGTCCAGAATAGGGCATGGTTTGGGGTTGCGGACACAAAAGAGCAAAAAATTGAAGGCCTCATCCTGTGGGAGCATGACCAGATTTGCCTGGACATATCCCGGGGCTGCACCGGTCGTAGGAACCGCCCACTCCCCGTTTCTCATAAGCTCCCGCAGCCTCCTCGGCGAAAAATCCTTTTTCATGGTTAAATCAAACCTCCACCGTTTAGGGCTGACCCAAATCAGGGCGCCAATTCTGCGAAGTTATTTTTGCGCAAGCCCCAACCTACTTTGGGTTCTGGGGAAGAAATTTCTCCACTTTTGCTTTTGCTTTCAACTCCTTAATAGTGGAAATCACTTCCTTCCGCACTTTTTGCTGCGACAGATACTGGGACAGTCTGTCCTTGACATCCTTGTAGGCAATTGTTCCCCCGGGTTTTTTATCGACGGATTTGATAAGATGGTATCCGAAATCAGTCTCAACAATATCGCTGACTTCACCTGGTTTTAAAACAAAGACCACTTCTTCAAAAGGTTTTACCATTTGCCCTCTCCCAAAGTAGCCCAGGTCCCCACCCCTGGCGCCACTGGGACCTTCGGAAACCTCCTTGGCTACGACAGCAAAATCCTCACCCTTTTTGAGCCGCTCCTGGACTGTCATAATTTTTTTTCTGGCCGCAGCTTTTTCCTCTTTTTTGGCCCCAGGTGCGACCTTGATGAGGATGTGGCTTGCTTTCACCTGTTCGGGTTGCTTGAATAAACCCGGATTGCTGTCATAATAAGTCTTTATCTCTTTATCAGAAACCTTCGCCTCTTGTTCGAATTGTTTTTCAACAAACTGCTTAATAACCAAATTTTTCTTCAACTGAGCTCTCAGTTCGGATTCAGTCAGTTTCATTTCCTTTAACATGTCCTTGAACTTATCTTCACTGGGGTATCTCTTTTTAATCTTGGTCATCTGTTCGTCGACCGTGGTTTCCTCGACCTTTGTTCCATTTTTGACGGCCGCCTGATACAGCAGTTCGCGGTCGATTAACTTCTCAAGGATTTCCTTTTTTAGCTCCATAAGCTGAGAATCGTTGGGGGTTTGGCCCTGTCTCATAAACCGCTGCTTGGCTCCGAGAAATTCCAAATCAAAATCCTTATTGCTGATAACAGCCCCATTAACAGTCGCCACTTTATCCGTCACGACCTTCTTCTCTGATGCCAGCCCGGGCAAGGCAATCGCTTGCACGCACAGACTCCCAATCAAGGTCCAAAACAATTTTTCAAATCTTGTCCACATTCCGATTTCTCCTTTCAAGTTTAGAAACACATCTTAGGGTTCGCGCAAAAATAAATTCACAGAGTTGGCGCACAGATTTAGATCAGATTTGGCTGCGCCGATTGAGCGAAACCACAGGAATAGCAACACTCTTCCGAGGATTTCACGATTGAGGCGCG
>JAUVRS010000203.1 GCA_030597505.1 Desulfobacteraceae bacterium | reverse complement strand
GCAATCCAGTCCCAAGGATTCCCTTCCAGTGCGGTTCCAAACCCCATCCTTTTTGCGAGGCTTTGAAAAATCCACATATTGCTCCGAGCTTCTCCTCGCGGGGAGACCGCGGCGTTTACCGGCCCCATGTAGGCATTCCCATGAGAGTAGACCACGTCATCTTCTTCCAGGTAGGTGGTGGCTGGGAACACAAGATCTGCACATTGGGCAGTTGCCGTCATAAACTGTTCCGTTACGATGACGAAATCGAGCTCGCCAAGTGATTGTTTCATGGAATTGGAATCCGGGGCAGTGGCAACAGGGTTAAACATGGAAAACCAAGCGAGGCGAATCTGTGGATCCTGTGCTTTCTTGATTTCATGGCTCAAAAGAGGAAGCAAAATACGTCGAGGTGTAGCCAGTTGCACACCCCTCTCCTTTGCTCGCTCCATTTCTTCTCGAAAGATTTGGGTGCTGAAAGGGAATTCCATATTAAAAAAGTTGGCGCCTCCACCGGAAATCCCCACGTTTCCACTCAGGAATACCAAGGAATCGATCAGACGGCTGTGGGCGCCTCCCTGCTACCACCAGTTGACGCCCAGACCCAGAAAGGTGGCACAAGGCCCTTTATTCCAATAACATGAGGCCAGGTGGTTGATCTGGTCGTCTGTCACATCCGCTTTCAGGCAAAGGTCCGTGTCCTCATATTGATCCAACATGGACAAATAATCCTCCCACCCGTTTGTACGACCGGTTACAAACCCCTGTGTATTTCCTTGACGGCGCCGAATCTCCTTTGCCACGCCAATGGCCAAGTACCCGTCCCCACCAGGTCTTGGGGCGATGTGATGATCAGCAAGGCGTGCGGTCTCCGAATATCTGGGATCTATAACGGTAAGTTTGGCTCCTTTCTCCCGCGCCTCTTTTATAAACGGCATCAGATGTATATTGGTTACAGCCGGGTTTCTTCCCCAGATCACGATATTTTTTGAATTCTCCAGATCTTGCGGATCATGGACAAGACAGGCGCCAAAATCATTTTTTTGAGCTGCCTGAAGCGCGTCAATTGAAATTCCCCCCTCTGTGATAGTGCTGCCGCCCAGGTGAATCCAGAATATTCTTGGCATGATGAGGTTAAGAAGAGAAAGTGAGCCGGAATACTGGGCCCAGAGGGTGGATAAGGGACCACTTTCCCGACGTGTTTGGATCAGTTTTTCGGCGGCCAAATCTAGGGCATCTTCCCAGGATATTGTAACAAAATGCGTGCCCTTACGGCGTAAGGGCTTCAGGAGCCGCTCGGCGCTGGCGTAACGCTTTATATATCGATTCCCTTTTATACACAAAAAATTGCGCGTGACCGGGTTGCGTGGGTCTGCTTTGTGGGATATAATTTGACCGTCTTTTATAGTCACCAGCACACTGCATCCACACGGACAGTCATGCGTACAAGACGTAGCTATCTGCTTATTCATTTTGAAGGAATCCCATATGGTTATGAATTGGCTTTGGGAGTGTTCTTTATCGATTGTGTGCGTTGAATGGGGGGACATTACAGTCAATTTTTCCATTTGTCCACAAAAATTCTCTGTGGTCTTTCACTGACCCCAAGAAAAGAAAAAAGTTATTAAAAAGGCGGCAGGCATAATAAATCAGCGTAATCGCTCTATCACTCTATTACAGATTTAAGAAAGGAGATGTCAGTTTTGTTTGAAAAAAGACAAAAACTCGAAAAGTTATTCCGTCCCGGGTCGGTGGCCCTTATTGGGGCTTCCAATAAACCCGGAAAATGGGGCTCTATTATATTGTCCAACCTTATAAATGGCGGTTTTGCAGGATCTATTTATCCTGTAAACCCATCTGAGTCCAAGATACAGGGGTTGGAGGCGTACCAGAAGATCGCAGATGTCCCCGAGGTGCCGGATCTGGCGGTTATTGTTGTCCCTCCCAGTGCGGTTCCATCAATAATCGGTGAATGTGTGGCAAAAGGAATCCAGGCGGGGGTCGTAATCACAGCGGGGTTTTCTGAGGTCGGAAGGGATGGGGAGGGCCTTCAGCGAGAGATGGTGAGGCAGGCCCGCGAAGGGGGCATGATATTGGTGGGGCCCAACTGCAATGGGATCATGAGCCCACCTGAGAGACTCCATGTGGCAATGCCGCCAATTTTTTTTCCGCCTGGCTCCATGGCTGTGGTGGCTCAGAGCGGGAATGTGGCCACCTCAATCGCCCGTCGGGTTGCGAAAAATGGTTTTGGGATCAGCTGTTTTGTGAGCAGTGGTAATGAGGCCGATCTGCACTGCGAGGACTACTATGAATATCTTTCAGAAGATCCGGGGACCAAGGTTATCCTGAGTTACATCGAGGGGTTTCGGGACGGCCGGCGGTTTTTTGATATGGCCAGACGCGTGACCCGGAAAAAACCGATTGTCATGCTCAAAGCAGGGACCACCCGTGTCGGGGCCAGAGCTGCAAAATCACATACAGCTGCCATGGCGGGCGCTGAACTCGCTTTTGAAGGCGCAAGCAGACAGGTCGGGGTTGTCCGCGCCAAGAATATGAACGACCTGGCCAACATTGCCGCCGGATTTTTGGAACAACCCCTGCCATCCGGAAGACGTGTGGGCATCGTGACCGCGGGTGGTGGATGGGGAGTGTTGGCCGCAGATGCCTGTGCTGAAGCGGGACTCCATGTGTCCGACCTGCCAGACGAAACCATCGAGGAACTGGATATGTTTCTTCCCGGATGGTGGAGTCGCAGTAACCCGGTAGACCTGGTGGCCGGTTTGAACCCCGATCACCTTGGGCGGTCTCTTGAATGCCTGCTTCGATGTCCAACGCTTGATGGGATACTCCTGTTGGGGATTATGCCGGCATTACCCCTAAAATCTCTCGCGCCCTCCGCCCCGCCCGAGGTCGTGGAAAAACGGCTCCAGACCATGCTAACAGCCATACGCGAGGTGTTTACTGGATTTATGGGGCTGGCCCATCGCTATCAAAACCGGTTGTCATCGCGTCCGAGTTACCATTCGCCATGGTGAACCTGGAAACCCGGATGACCGCCATGCTGGGTCAAATGGGTTACGCCTGTTATTCCAACCCCGAAGACGCCGCCATTGTCATGGCCAGCCTGGCAACCTATGCGGAATATGTCAGATCGCAGACAAAGGGAGAAGACACGGGAGAAAATGCATAAGACCCGGGAGACACTTATTTAGGACACAAAGAGATCCTTGGAAGAAAAATTTGGCTCACTTGTGAGGTTAACCCCAAGCCGCCTCAAACCTGCCTCGTCTCCCGGTGTTGGAATGTGTGTCATATGGACTTCACAACCCCGGAGGTCGTTTAATTTTTCCATGGCTATCTGTGCTGCAGAATTTGTTGTTGCGCTGATACTGAGAGCTATAAGCGCCTCCACCAGATCCAAACTGAGGGTTTTTTCATTAAGGACCTCTGTTTTGAGATTTCTGACCGATTCGATAATATTTGGCAGGAGCAGTTTAATTTTCTCTGGGATTCCCGCAAGATGTTTAATCGCGTGTAAAATAAGGCTTGAGGCCGCATGGAGTTGGGGAGAATTGTTTCCGGTCACGATGGTCCCGTCCTCCAGGGCGATGGCCGCACCACAATAAATACCCTCGTTTCCTTTATCCCTCTCCTGTGCCTCCAGTGCCGCCCCGCGGGCCGGTTCAACCACCCGTCGGTATTCCAGTTCGAGACCAAAATCTTTAATAAGAAGCTCTACTCTCTGTACTGTTTCTCTATCCGTTAACCCCATTGCATATTCACATCTATATCTGAAATATCGTCTGATGGTTTCCTGTTTGGCCGCCTCTTTTGTTATTTCGTCGTTTGTTATGGCAAACCCGGCCCGATTAACTCCCATATCCGTCGGTGATTCATAAAATGATTCCCCATCCATTATTTTCTCTAATATTCTTTTGAGAACAGGGAATACTTCCACGTCACGATTGTAGTTGACCGCCTTTTTGTCATAGGTTTCCAGATGGAAAGGGTCTATCAGGTTGAAATCCCTGATATCAGCGGTCGCTGCCTCATAGGCCACATTAACCGGGTGTTTTAGGGGCAGGTTCCAAATAGGGAAGGTCTCAAATTTGGCATACCCTGAATAAATCCCCCTTTTATAATCATGATAAACCTGGGAAAGACAAGTTGCCAATTTACCGCTCCCCGGACCAGGCCCGGTCACGACGACCAAGGGCTTTTCCGTTTCAATATATTCATTCGCTCCATACCCTTCATCGCTGACGATGAGATCCACGTCCGTAGGGTACCCTTTTGTAAACTGATGCGTATATACTTTTATTTTTCTTCTCTCTAATTTGTTTTTAAATTGTTGGGCCGAGGGCTGATTTTCAAAACGGGTTATTACAACACCCAGAACATCAAGTCCCCATCCCCTCAAATCATCGATCAGTTTGAGAGCATCGGAATCATAGGTAATACCAAAATCCGCCCTTATTTTTTTTCTCTCAATATCTCCGGCATAGATACACAGCAAGATATCTGCCTTGTCTTTTAACTCCTGGAGGAGTCTCATCTTTATATTGGGATCATAGCCCGGCAAAACTCTGGAAGCATGATAGTCGTATAAAAGCTTTCCGCCAAATTCAAGATATAGTCTGTTATCAAATTTTTTTGCCCTTTCAAGGATTTCTGATGTCTGCTCTCTGATATATTTCTCAGTGTCAAAAGCGCTTTCTGCTCCCATCGTTCCTCCTTTTTTCCGTTTAGATCGTAAAAGTTTGTTTTTTTTCGTTTAGAATGAATCTGTTGAATTTTTCAAACAGTCAACGCAACTCCTCAATAACCTCGGGCACCGTGGTGTTTGGCCATTTCTTTCCACCGCTCTCTAAACCTATTGTAGAAGCATGGCTGATATTTGGGGTTTTGATGAAAGCATGGAGAAACTAATAGGGGGCAACAGGAGAACACCCCAAATATCAGCCACTGCCAAAATGATGCGTAAATCCCATTTGAGAGAGCGGTTCCAAGAAACGGCCAAACCCCACTCTAGAAATACCAGATTAATTCTCTCAGAATTATTGAGAAATTACCAGTCAACGCTATTTAAATCGCCCGCACAACCACTAACATCAGGACATGGTCAGGGTCAAGCCCGCTCTTGTATCATTCTGGCCCTCCCTTTCGCTTCCGGTTCGTTAAGGGCATAGACCCAACGACCAAATAGTGGGGCAGGGCTTTTTATTCTTGTTTTTGCCCGGTTCTTCAATGGCAAAAGACCG
>JAUVRS010000071.1 GCA_030597505.1 Desulfobacteraceae bacterium | reverse complement strand
ATTCGATACGTTTATTTGGGTAACGTCCCAGGGCATGCGGGGACACAGACCTATTGCCACAATTGCCACAGGATCATCATCGGAAGAAAAGGCTATCTAATCACGGAATTCAACATTAAAAACGGTCATTGCCGGTTTTGTGGGACATCTATCCCGGGAAGGTGGGGCAACTTCCCGGTCTCATCCAAAAGAACCTAATCCCGGAGAAACCTTGCGCCACTTACCTCGTAACTTCTCAATAAGTCCGGGAGAAATACCCGAACCCCACGGTGCCCGAACTTATTGAGAACTTACCTTATTTTTTCCAGAATTCAGGCATAAGTAAGACCATCACCGTATAGATCTCCAGCCGACCTAGAAGCATACAAAACATCAACACCCATTTCCCGACCGTGGGGATAGAAAGATAGTTGTTTGTGGGACCCACCATACCCAGACCGGGGCCTATATTCCCTATAGACGCGGCCACCGAGGACATGGCCGACACCATATCGAGCCCCAGAAATGCCATAATAAAAGTGGCCACAACAAAAAGCCCCAGATAAAGCATAAAAAACCCCCAGATGCTGCTCAACACATCCTGTGGCACGGGTCTGCCACCCAGTTTTACCGTGGTAACGGCGTGGGGATGGATGATGCGAAACACCTGCTGGTAGCCATGTCTTATGATTACCATGACTCTCATGGTCTTCATGCCTCCTCCGGTGGAACCCGCCATGGCCCCGAGGAACATACAAGTCAACAGGATCAACTGGGATAAGGCAGGCCACGTCCCGTAATCGGCCGTTACAAAACCGGTGGTCGTGATAATGGAACTCACCTGGAATGCCCCATAGCGGAACGCCTCGGACAAGGACCTGTAAACAGTCCCATAAATATCCAGTGTTAAGACCAAGACAAATAGACCCACAAGGATCAGAAAGGTACGACACTCAGAATCCTTGCCAAAGGTCTTGAAGTCTCCCTTTATAAGCCGGTAGTGAAGCGAAAAATTGATCCCGGCAAGTATCATAAACAGGACAACAACACCGTCAACGTACGGGCTGTTAAAGTAGGCGATGCTGGCATTTTTTGTGGAAAACCCGCCTGTTGGCATGGTGCAAAAGGCGTGGGAAACAGCATCGAAAAAGGACATGCCTCCCGCAAAAAGCAGGATAATCTCTACTACCGTGATCAACAGATAAACCTTCCACAACGTTTTTGCCGTCTCTGAGATCCTCGGTTTTAGTTTGTCCACCACCGGGCTGGGAATTTCTGCCTTGTAAAGTTGCATGCCTCCAACCCCCAGAAAGGGCAAAATAGCTATTGAAAAAACAATAATCCCCATGCCACCAAACCACTGGGTCTGGCTTCTCCAGAGAAGGATGCCTTCCGGAAGAGACTCTATATCCGTCAGGATACTGGCCCCCGTGGTGGTAAAGCCAGAGATGGATTCAAAATAGGCGTTGGTAAAATCGGGAATAACACCTGAAAAGAGATAAGGGAGAGTTCCGAACAATCCTGCCACTACCCACCCAAGGGTTACAATGGCAACGCCATCGCGGTGGTTCAAATGCTTATTTGTCTGGCTCCTGGTCGAAATAAACAGCAACAAGCCCGCTGAGGATGTGATTAGAGCGGAGGCAAGAAGGGCCGGGCTACTGCCATCCCTAAAGATAACCGAGACCAGCAGGGGGCCGAACATGGAAATGCCCAGGAAAAAGACCAGTATGGCAACAAATCGCGTTATGACCCGCAAATGCATCAGAAATATTCCAGTTTGACGGTAAGAAACTTTTCCAGCTTTGGCACCACGGGCTTCAGGCAAAATATAATCAGGTGGTCTTTTGGCAGGATTACGCTATCTCCACGGGGAATGATGACCTTTTCGCCGCGTACGATCGCGCCTACAATCGCGCCTTTTGGAAATTTTACTTTTGAAAGGGGAACATTGACGATATCAGAGGTCTCAAGGGCCTCGGCCTCGATCGCCTCCGCATGTTCTCCCTTGAGGGGGGTCACAGAAATAATCTTGCCACGTCTAATATACTGGAGGATTGCCCTAACCGCAGAAAGCCGCGGGCTCACCACCGTCTCGATTCCAATAGCCGAAACAAGGGGGATGTAACTCAATTTGCTGACGCGTGTGATCGTCCGTTTCACACCAAGCCCTTTTGCAAGGAGTGACATCAGGATATTGCTTGCTTCGTCGCCGGTAAGGGCAACCAGGAAATCAACATCCTTGATGTTTTCTTCCTGAAGCAGATCCTTGTCAGCCCCGTCGCCATTGATCACGGTTACTCGTTCCAGTTTCTCAGATAAAAGCGCGCATCTCTCGCTATCCTTGTCAATGATCTTTGCACTAATCTTACTATGATCAAGGGCGGCGGCCAAGGCCATGGCTGTTTCACCGCCCCCCACAATGACCACCCTCCTCAGGGTCTCCGCCTTGAGGTTGAAAAGTTCGAGGACATGATCAAGCTCGTCACTCCTTACCACCACATAGATCAAGTCGTCTCTCTGGATACTGTCTGTGCCCCTTGGAATCATAACCTGGTTATTTCTGACGATAGCCCCAATAAGCAATTTTTCTTCCAGATTTCTGAGTGAGAGCAATTTCCGGCCTCTAAAGGGAAACTCTTCCGCCACCGTAAACCCGATGAGCTTTACTTGACCTCCGACAAAATCAATTACCTCAGAGGCACCAGGGACCTCCATCAGATTCAAAATCGTACGGACCATGACCGAACGAGGATTGATAATGTGATCTATTCCCAGGAGATCATGGGTCAGGAACCCCTCTTCCTCTATATACTCTGGGTTTCTTATCCTGGCCACTTTGACCATATATGGGTTAAAATTTCTGGCCAGCATGCAAGAGATCAGGTTTACCTCGTCGCTATCCGTCGCGGCCACCAGCATATCTGCGTGTTCGATCACAGATTCTCTAAGCACCCTGGGGCTTGTTCCAGAACCCAAAATCGCATGAACATCAAGGTTTTCATTTATCCTCTTTATTTGTTCATAGTCTTTGTCAATAAGGACTACATCCTGATTTTCTTCAGAAAGTCTCCTGGCGATATGGAAACCCACTTCGCCCGCGCCCACAATGATGATTTTCACCTGAATTTTCCTCCGAAATCAATGTCCCGGAATTGCAAAGTCCAATATAAACGGGGACTTTAATCACTAAAATCTGAATTTTCAATGGTCAAAAGGCAATTGTCCCCTCTCTGAGCGTGGAAGGTCAACAAAAAGACATCTGTATGGACAATGAAAGGTTAGGATGATATACAATTGGCGATAAATTTTAAACAAGAAGTTTGTGAGGAAGGAGACACCGCTGTTGAGCCGTTTAAAGACAATCACACATCATTATGACAATCACCTCCTAAAAGGATATATAGATAAATTCGTAGAGGCCAAGGTCCTTGTAATCGGTGATATCATCCTGGACGAGTATTTCTGGGGCAATGTCACCCGGATTTCTCCTGAGGCACCTGTACCGGTAGTTGAAGTCAAAAGGGAGACCAGGATGCTTGGCGGGGCAGCCAATGTAATCCGGAATATTGCAACCCTGGGGGCAACACCCGTTCTCTGTGGTGTGATCGGAAAAGACAGACCCGGACGAAAAATCCTCAATGAGATAAAAAAACTACACCTTACATCAGAGGGAATCATCACTGAAGAAGATAGACCGACAAGCATAAAGACAAGGGTCGTTGCCCGGAACCAGCAGGTGGTCCGTTTTGATCGGGAAAGCCGATCAGATATCAGACCTGAGAGCATACAAAAGCTCCTCGGCTTTGTAGAAAAAAGTCTGGACAGCATTGATGCAATTGTCGTTTCTGACTACGGCAAGGGGGTTATTTCTGCCCCACTGATGAAAGGCCTACGGGAGCTGGTCCAAGACGACGCCACTGTTATTGCGGTTGATCCAAAGACGGGCAATTTTGAATACTATTATGGTGTGGATGTAATTACCCCCAACCATTACGAGGCAGGCACCTTTTGCCGGTTTGAGGTCTTGGACAAGGAAACCCTCGATCGTGCGGGGAGACACTTACTGAGAGAACTCGATTGCCGTTCGGTCCTCATCACTCAAGGCAAAGAGGGAATGACTCTCTTTGAAAATGGGGGAGATATCACTCATATCCCCACACATGCCAAGAAGGTTTACGACGTCACGGGTGCCGGTGACACGGTTATTGCCTCCTTTTCTCTGGGGCTGGCCGTCGGCCTGGACTTGAGATATGCAGCGATTGTCTCGAATTTCGCCGCGGGCATCGTTGTGGGTGAGGTGGGGACCTCGGCTGTCAGTACAAAGGACCTGAAACGGGCCATTGACGATCAGATGGGATAGCAACCCATCAAAAAAATACGTAACCGTTCACGGGTTCAAAGGTTCAGGGTTCAAAGGTTAGATTTCATCGGGCGCTGAAGTTTTGAATTTCATCCAGTGGGAATCCATGGACTTTTAATGGGCTCCACGGAATTCTGGAATCTCATTTGTCCCCAAGAACGGGAAGAGTTCAATAGTCGGCGACGATACTTGCGTTTCAAAGGGAGATAATCATGCATATATTTCCCCTAAGCAGCAAGAATGGATTAACCCTGAACGTTGAACCTTGAACCTGTGAACTGTTACGAGCTTTGTTATGGAATGTGAGGGTTTTTAATCCTCAGAATTGGTCATTTCGTATCAGCTTTAACCCTCAATCATAATTCATAGATCGCATGAGTTTTCCACGGGAACCCGAGCTTGTAAAGATCGTCTTAAGCCTTTTTTCCCCTGAAAGGGAGTGCATTGAAAAGGTCATTTCCGAACTTTCGGGGATATATGGGCCCGTAGACTGGTCGAGCCCTGAACTGTTCTTTGACCGCACACGGTATTATGCCAGGGAAATGGGCTGGCCCCTTTTTCGGCGTGTCATTTCCTTTGAAAAACTGGTTGCCCCTGACCGGCTCGTGGAGATAAAGCTCAAGACCAATGAAATTGAGAGACAATACCTGCACGAGGGAAACAGAAGGATAAACATCGATCCGGGCCAGATTTCTCTTGAGAGATTGGTCCTGGCCACCGGCAAGAATTATGTCCATAGGATCTATCTGTCAAAGGGGATATATGCGGATCTCACCTTGATTTTCCGAAAAGAGAGTTTTAGGCTCGTTCCATGGACCTATCCCGATTATGCAGCTCCGGAGATCATTGGATATCTGAACGGGGTGAGAAAACGATATAAGGAGCAACTAAAGGAGATTAACCAAAGTGTTTAAAAGCATGACGGCTTACGGCAGGGCTGAATATCGCCTGGGCGACACCCTGTTTGTGGCAGAGATAAAGTCGCTTAACAATCGTTACAGGGACATCATCCTGAGAATCCCAAAGACTTGCCAGTTGTTGGAAAAAGATCTGCGTACGATTATCTCCTCCAGCATCAAAAGAGGACGGGTAGAGGTATCTATCCAAATGGAAGGCGTTGACGCGGAAGAACCTTATGGTCTGGAGCTAAATGTGCCTTTGGTCAATTCTTATCTGAGGGTTTTCAAACAGCTTTCGGAACAGTTTGGCCTTGATCAGGAAATCCGGGCAGAGTCTCTTTACCAGATGAGGGATGTAATCCTTGTCAAACCAGAGGCGGTGGCGTTGGAAAAGATACAGCCCGGTTTTGAAGAAGTCTTAAAAATGGCTCTCGATTCCCTTACCCTCATGAGAACCAGGGAAGGGGAGGCAATTGAGGCCGATTTTATAAAAAGGCTAAACCTTCTGGAACAATATCTCGACGAAGCAGAAAAACGGGCCCCTGATCTGGTTGAAGAATACAAAAAAAGACTAAAAAACAATATCACCCGTGTCTTGAGGGATCTGCCGGTGGACGAAAATCGGCTTGCGCAGGAAGTGGTTATCTTTGCCGAGAAATCGGATGTCACAGAGGAAATTGTGAGAATGAAAAGCCATCTAAATCAGTTCCGTGACTATTTTCTGCTTGACGATTCCGTTGGAAGAAGGCTCGACTTCCTTCTCCAGGAAATCAACAGGGAGGTAAATACCCTGAGCGTAAAATCCGCTGACTCGATTATTTCAAAAATTGTGGTAGAAATGAAAGCAGAACTTGAAAAACTGAGGGAACAGGTACAGAACCTGGAATAAAAGGAGGTTTGTTTATGAGTCCCAAGCTTGTCAGTATCGGTTTTGGAAATTCCGTTGTTTCAAGACGTGTCATTGCCATTATCTCTCCAAATGCCGCCCCCATCAGACGCCTGCGTGATGAGGCCAGAGAGGAAAAACGTTTGATAGACGCTACCCAGGGAAGACGTACAAGGTCTGTGCTTATCACTGACAGCAATCATGTAATCCTGTCGGCCATTCAATCTGAAACCATTGCTCAGCGGTTCAGCCCGGAGGGCACCCTGAGTGTGGAAGACCTGGAAGAATAAACATGTCTGGCGTTCTCTTTGTCATCTCCGCGCCATCCGGTGCGGGAAAATCCACGCTCCTTGCTGCTCTCAAAAAACGGGCCGGGGGGTTTGGCTATTCTGTTTCCCACACCACCCGTGACGCTCGGGGCAGGGAAAAAGACGGCGTAGATTACCATTTTGTCGATCGGATGACGTTTAAAGAGATGGTCAAGGCAGGGTCCTTTGTGGAATGGGCTAAGGTCTACAATGATCTTTACGGGACATCTTTTTCGGGCATCGAAAAACAAACCGCCTCCGGGTTCGATGTCCTGTTGGATATAGACCCCCAGGGGGCAAAAAACATAAAGAAAAAATTTAAAGACAGCGTGCTCATCTATGTGCTGCCCCCGTCTATGGAAATCCTGGAAAAACGGATCAGGGACCGGGGCGCAGATTCGGAAAGCGTCATAGAGCATAGAATGAAAGAGGCCCCCCAGCAAATAAAGGCGTGCGTCTGGTATGATTATATAATCATAAATGACGATCTGGAACGGGCCGTTGAAGAGGCCAAGGCCATTGTTATATCAGAGCGATGCAAAACAATCAGGAGATTGCCGGACGCAAAGAAACTTTTTGACATCTCATCTCCCTGACAGTTGACACGCAATAGTCCGTCCCCTCTTCTTAGGGTTTGGAACTTTCACACCCCGACTGCGCCATTAGTACTGTCGGGTCATGGCACACGAAAGGCACATTTGACATGAAACCCCCAACCCGAGACTCGGGCCCCAAAACGACCCCCTATCTCATCCCCGGTTTTCATGCGGTTCGGGCGGCCTTGACGAAAACCTCGATAAAGATCGAGGAAATCTGGATAGGTGAAGGAAAATCCTCTAAAAAAACAAACGATCTCATCAAGATTGCGACAAAAAAAAATATTCCTGTCCGCCTCAAAAAGACATCTGAGCTGTCACGTCTCTTCCCTGACATCTCCCATCAGGGAGTAGCGGCGGTTGCCGAAAGATTCAATTACACTGATCTGGAGCAAATTATCGAGATTTCCCGACACGGAAACGGTCGGGCGCTCCTGATCGCTGTCGATCATATCACTGATGAGGGGAACCTGGGTGCCCTGATCAGGACATCCTCATTTTTTGGCGCGCAGGGTCTGATCATCCCAAAGGACCGTTCCGCCCAAGTCACTCCCAAGGTACTAAAGCGTTCTTCAGGGGCCTGTTTATCTTTACCGATTGCCAGGGTCGTAAACATGGGAAGGACCCTTGATCTTTTAGACAAAAAGGGGTTTTGGATCATAGGTGCGGCTGATGAGGCCACAGAGACAATGTACCAATTTGACTGGAACAGGGATCTGGTCCTGGCTCTGGGGAATGAAGAACGGGGGCTGAGCCCTTCTGTTCGGAATCGATGCCATCAGGAGGTCTGCATCCCCTCACTGGGGGGTATGACATCCCTTAATGTTTCGGTCGCTGCAGGGGTGTTTCTATCAGAGATTTTTCGGCAGAGAAACAGAATAGCGGCAGAATCGTAGCTTCGATAAATTACAAGCCAGAAGCATCCTCTTCCGTCCTATGGGATTTATGGGGAATCGGAAACCCCTCGAGGGCTCTCAGCGACAACAAAGCCTCTATCATTGAACATATGGGGAGTCCGACCACATTGGTATACGATCCGGATATATGGCTTACCATAAAAGAGCCGATCCCCTGAATCGCATAGCCCCCTGCTTTACCAAAAGGTTCATTTGTTTTTACGTAGGCGTCTATTTCTCGTCCTGTCAACGCCTTCACCTTTACCAGAGTCGTCACCGCCTCCTTATGTGCCACCGCCGCTAGAGGGTTCAGGACACAAAAACCGGTAATCACCCGGTGCCCTCTCCCATTCAGCCGCCAGAGCATGCGCTTCGCATCCTCCCTGTGTCTCGGCTTTCCAAGTATTTCACCGTCAACCACCACCATGGTATCGGCCCCGAGTATCCAGCTATTTCTCGCCTGCAAAGCGACTTGAGACGCCTTTCGCTCAGCCAGGATTTGGGCGACCTCTTCCGGTTCACCACTGAGACCTTCTTCTTCCACATCGCTCGCCACGGGCCGGAAGGGGAGACCTGTTTGGGCCAGCAACCGCTCTCTCCTGGGGGAGGCTGAGGCCAGAATCAATGGAGATTGTTTGTTGATGTAGTGAAAGTTCATGTGTTTACGGCAGACCAAATAGTATCCGGGCATTTTCCGAGGTGACCCTGGCCAGTTCTTCAAATTGGATATTTCTGAGTCTTGCGATCTCTTTAGCAGTAAAGCCCACAAAAAGAGGCTCGTTCCGTTTTCCTCTCCTGGGTACGGGCGCCAAAAATGGGGCGTCGGTCTCGATTAGCACCCTCTCAAGAGGGATATTGGCTGCCACATTCTTTACCTGTGAGGCCTTTTTATAGGTCACCGTGCCTGGAATGGAAATATAATACCCAAGTTCTATAAAGGCGGAAGCCAAATCTGCATCTCCCGAAAAACAATGTATTACGCCTTTTCTCTCTCCCCTACCCATCCTGGTCAAAATGGCGAGGACCTCTTTATGTGCCTCCCGATCATGAATGATCACAGGGAGATCCACCTCTTGTGCCATCTCAAGCTGACGCAAAAATATCTTTGACTGATCTTCCGGATCGGAATAGTGTCGATAGAAATCCAGACCGATCTCACCCCATGCCACAACCTTTTTCTCCGAGGTCATCTCTACCAGCTTTTCCAAACCATTTATATCGCACCCGGTAGCCTTGTGCGGGTGGCAGGCAACCGCTGCGTAAACAAAATCATATTTTCCGGCGATTGCCACGGCATTGCGGGAGCTGTCATGGTCTATCCCTATGGTAATTATGTGGGTAATACCTCCATCAGAGGCTCTTTTTAGGACTTCGTCGCGGTCCTTGTCAAAATTTTTCATGTCCAGATGGGCATGGCTATCGATTAACATCTTGTTCTCTCATAAATATCATAACCTTACCCATTTCCACCCCCATCCGGACAACCCGGAAAGAGAGAGTTTCAAGCCTCTCTTTACCCCTTTTTTTATCCTAATATTTTTGAGTTGTGCGGTATGACCACCTTGATGCAGGATGGAATCCGAAAGGTTTGTCTCGGAATTACGGATTTCGCACAGGTCAGAAAAGTGTGTATAAAATAGGACTCACGGTCGAACTTATGAATTATGGATACATCCCCGGATGAAGGAGCCCTGAGGATTCTTCAAGCCCAAACATTATGTTCATATTTTGAACAGCGCTTCCCGCCTGGCCTTTCACCAGGTTGTCTATCAGACTGACAACAATCAGCCTTTCCGTCCGCTCGTCTATGTTGAGGGAAATATTGCAAAAATTGCTGCCCCGCACATTTGTGCTGACCTGCGGCTCTTGAGGCCCAAATACCCTGACAAAGAGATCGTCTTTATAAAAAGCCCTGTAGGCCTCTTCCACGCCTTTAAGGTCTTGGCCCGGCTTTAACTTCGCATATATGGTACTCAGGATACCCCTGGACAGGGGGACCACATGGGGGGTAAAGGTGATCCTGATCTCTTGTTCCCCGATAAT
>JAUVRS010000291.1 GCA_030597505.1 Desulfobacteraceae bacterium | reverse complement strand
ATCGCCCTTCACGACCGAACGCAGAAATTCGGCTACTTCAGCGGGGGTCGAGATGATGCCTCCAGGTAGGCCATGAAAATATATTTCGGCTCTCTCGCCCACAGAAAGGATCACGTCCTCCACCATTTGACCCAGGCTGAATTCGAAGACAGCCACTTTAGGAACTTTTTTAGACAACTCTCGAAGAGCCATCTTTGGGAATGGCCACAGGGTTATGGGTCGAAACAGACCAATTTTAAACCCCTCGGCCTCCAGTTCTTCGATGGCGCTTTCAGCAATACGCGCCGCCGTTCCATAAACTACCACCACCATTTCCGCATTATCAGGGCAATTGCTCTCCCAACGTATTTCCTTGGCCGTTATCTCGTCATATTTTTCCTGGAGATGCAGATTATGTTTATACAGTTCCCCCTGCTGACCCAGGAACATGGAAAAAAGGGCTCGGGGTTCCCGTCCCTTGCAACCGTCCAGGCACCAGTCTTTTGCCGGCAGTTTTTCGAGGTCTACGAAATCGGGGAACACAACAGGTTCCATAACCTGACCCATCATCCCATCACCCAACAGCATAACAGGAGTACGGTATTTGTCGGCCAGGTCAAAGGCAACAAAGGTCAGTTCAGCCAGTTCCTGTGATCCGGCCGGAGCCAATACCGGTGTCCGATAATCTCCATGGGCACCCCCACGGGTTGCCTGGAAATAATCCGCAGCCGAAGGGGATATATTGCCCAATCCAGGACCGCCACGCATCATGTTTACGATAACCGCGGGCAGCTCCATCCCGGCCATATAAGAGATACTTTCCTGTTTTAATGAGATGCCCGGCGATGAGGAGGAGGTCATGGTTCGGGCTCCGGCAGCCGAAGCTCCCAGAACCATATTGATAGAACTTACCTCGCTCTCACCCTGGATGAAGACGCCGCCCACATCAAGGAGACGCGCAGAAAGATACTCGGGCAATTCATTTTGGGGAGTGATGGGATAACCAAAATAGTACCGGCAACCGGCCCGTACCGCAGCTTCTCCGACCACATGGGAGCCATTCATCAACATCTTTTCACTTGGCACGATACACCTCTATGGCGACTTCCGGACATACCGTGGCGCACTGGGTGCACCCGACACAACCCTTTTCGCCCTCACGAATGTTTTCCTTGAACCGAACCGGAGAATAGCCTTTTTTGTTGAGCAACTCATCAACTTCGATTCTTTCGTTTGGACAGAAATCAATGCAAATATGACAGCCCTTACATCGTTCCCTGTCGATCACTATCTTTCCTTTTTTTCTTTTTGTTACCATTTTCATGCACCGTTTGGCGTAACGCCTTTTTCCGGAGATATGTTAACGTAATTGAGAATTCTTTAAGCGACGGCGATGTTATTCGCGGGTTTCAAATTTGTCAATATTTTTTTTTAATCGTAATCATTTTCCGATTTTGGCTTGACATAAACGACCTGCGTCATGATAAATTGCCATAAATAGGGAATATGAGCCAATTATTTGTGGCCCTTGATCTCCTTATTTAGGAGTGCAAAGCAATATTTACCCCAAGAACTTGCCCTTGAAAACCATACGGCTTATTTGGATTCAAAAGGTGACTAAGCCTGGAGAGGGTAAAGATGGGGATCATTAATATCTTCTCAAAAACCGATAACAATTTTGCTGGTATTGGGAGTGAAGATGGTGTCCGAAAACAAAATTCGCATAGATGGGAATAAATGTCCCTTTAGGCCCGGAGAAACCGTGCTGCAAGTCGCCCGGAAAAACGGTATTGAAATACCAACCTTGTGCTATCTGAAAGGCGCATCCCCAACAGGCGCATGCCGTCTGTGTCTTGTGGAGGTGGAAGACGCGAGGAACCTTGTGGCGGCCTGTGCCGCCCCTGCCGAAAAAAACATGGTAGTAAAAACACACACTCCTCGTGTAATGGCGGCACGCCGTATGAATCTGGAATTGCTCCTGGGTTCCGGGCATCACTACTGTGTTACATGTGAGGCCGATGGGGATTGTCGTCTGCAGGATCTCGCCTATCAGTACAAAATTGAAGATATCAGATTTGAAGAAAGGCCATCCCCTTACCCATTGGAAGAAAGTGACCTGGTTTTGAGAGATTTCTCTCGCTGTATTATGTGTGGACGTTGTGTGCAGGCATGCAACGAGATCCAAGTGAATCAGGCAATCTCGTACGGGTACCGAGGTGTCGACTCGAAAATCGTGACGGTGGGTGACCGACCCTACAGCAACTCTGACTGCGTCTTTTGCGGTGAGTGCATACAGGTCTGCCCGGTAGGCGCGCTTATTTCAAAACCAAGTCGTTTTAAAGGAAAGCCATGGGAGTTGGAAAAAGTCAAGACAACCTGTGCCTATTGTGGTGTCGGGTGCCAAATCTATCTCCATGTAAAAAACAACCGTGTGGTAAAAGTAACCGGTGTTGAGGAGACGGGGCCTAATTTTGGCAGTCTATGTGTTAAGGGGCGGTTTGGTTATGACTTTATTCATGATGAAAATCGCCTCAAGACTCCCTTGATTAGAGAGAACGGCGGTTTTCGGGAGGCCTCCTGGGATGAGGCACTCGGACATGTTGCTAAAAACCTGAAAACCATCAAGAAAAAATCGGGGCCCGACGCCATTGGCGTCCTGTGCAGCGCACGGGTCACAAATGAGGAAAACTATCTCATCCAAAAATTTGCCAGAGCGGCCATCGGGACCAATAACGTGGATCACTGTGCACGTCTCTGACACTCTTCCACGGTGGCCGGTCTGGCCGCCGCGTTTGGAAGCGGGGCCATGACAAACCCTATTGAGGACATTGAAACATCGGATCTACTGCTCATAACCGGCTCCAATACAACCGAGAACCATCCGGTTCTCTCTTCCTATGTAAAACGCGCCGTTATGTTCAAAGGAGCAAAGTTGATTGTGGTGGATCCCAGACAGATTCCCATTACCAGCTTTGCCACCATTTGGCTCAGACAGAATCTGGGGACCGACGTTGTCTGGATCAACGGGATGTTGCACGTAATCATAAAAGAAGGTCTTTACGATGAGACGTATGTGGCGGCGCGGACAGTGGGGCTGGAGGAAGTAAAAAAGACTGTAGCAAGGTACACTCCGGAATATGTGGAAAAAATCACCGGAATACCTGGAAAACAGTTGATAGAAGCGGCCCGGTTATATGCGGGCGGACAAGCTGCTTCCATTATTTATGCCATGGGCATCACCCAGCACATAAGCGGGACAGACAATGTCAAATCCCGTGCAAATCTTGCCATGTTGTGCGGGAACGTTGGGGTCCGGGGAGGGGGCGTCAATCCATTGCGAGGACAGAACAACGTTCAGGGGGCCTGTGATATGGGAGGGCTTCCCAACGTGTATACGGGCTATCAGAAAGTGGATGACTCGGTGGCAAGATCCAAAATGGAAAAGGCCTGGAACGTTGAACAATTGCCCGAGAGGCCGGGTCTCACTGCGACCGAGATGATGGAGAAAGCCCACGAAGGCGATCTCAAGGCGATGTATATCGTCGGTGAAAACCCTATGGTTTCAGACCCCGATCTCAACCATGCCAAAAGGGCTCTGGGGAAGTTGGATTTTCTGGTGGTTCAGGATATCTTTCTTACCGAAACGGCTGAAATGGCGGATGTGGTACTGCCTTCCGCGTGTTTTTCCGAAAAAGAGGGCACTTTCACCAACACAGAGCGAAAAATACAGATGGTACGGAAAGCGGTGCAGCCGCCGGGTCAGGCCCGGGAAGATT
>JAUVRS010000246.1 GCA_030597505.1 Desulfobacteraceae bacterium | reverse complement strand
GGACCTTTATAAGGGTATCCATGATTTCAAACTTGTCCTCAATGCTGACCCCGCTCGTGGGCTCATCCAGCAAAAGCAGCTTTGGTTTGAGGGCAAATGACATGGTGATGTCCAGGAGTTTTCGCCCGCCTTCCGGCAGTTCATCCACGGATCGATAAGCGTATTCCTTGAGGCCAAATCGTTCAAGCATTTTCAGCCCGTCTGCAACTCGCGAGTCGCTTAAAAGGGGCTGCCAGAAACTCCCACCCTTCCCAGATTCTGCGGCAAGGGAAAGAACCAGACTCTCCACCACTATCATATTTGTGTAAAGCTGGGGGATCTGAAAGGAACGAGCAAGACCCATCTTGATAATGGCACGGGGCGGCTGACCGATCGTGTCTTCTCCCATAAACATGATCCGCCCCCCGTCGGGCGTGAGATACCCGGTGACGAGGTTTATAAAAGTGGTCTTGCCCGATCCGTTGGCCCCCACGACGCCGACAAACTCCCCTTTTTTTATTTTTATATTGATCCTGTCGGCTGCCTTGACCATTCCAAACTGCTTTGTCAGATCAATCGTTTGAAGGATCGGGTTTGCATCATTCATGGCCGCCCCCTTCCTTCTTGGGTCTGAGCCAGTGTACTATGGATTCGTAAATCGCAAACAGTCCACCTGGTCTAAGGAGTATCACCAACAACATGATGCCCCCGAGCACCAATTGCCACGCATATGGAAAAAACTTTGAGGTGTAAGTCTGGATAAACTCAAAGACGACAGCGCCCATTAGTGCTCCGGCAACACTCTCAAAGCCTCCCAGTAAGGCGACAAAGACAAATTCGCCGGACTGGAGCCAAAACGCATCCTCAGGCACCACATGCCCGACGGTAAAAGCGGCCAGGACCCCGGAAACGCCTGCGAGACCGCCGCCCAGGACATAGGTCTTATACAACACTCGCCGGGCTGATTCTCCGGTGTACTCAATTCGAATCTCGTTTTCTCCCAAAGCCGTCAGGAAATGGCCGACCGGGGAGGCCAAAAAGCGGGATACCACAAAAGTGGCAAGACCTGCAATCACCAGCGAGAAATAATAGAAGGTAAAGCTGCTTCCACGGATCGGAATTCCCGCCAAGGTAGCCACTCCCGTTGCCAGACCATCAGTTCCGCCCGAGAACCGGTAGAACTTGAGCAGGACGGCATACAAGATCATGGAGAAGGCAAGATTGAGCATGGCAAAGAAAACACCCCGGTATCTGGCCATTATGAGCCCCACAAGGGCCGCCATAATCAGACCGGTCAAAGCCCCCACGGGCACCAGCACCAGCGCTTCACGAAAGCCGAACCATTTGACGCTGAACCCCACGGTGTATGTGCCGGTCGCGTAAAAAAGGGCGTGGCCGAATGTAACCTGCCCCCCCCGAAGTAACATGGTAACGCCCAACACGGCTATAAACATAAACAGGGCCTTTGTCAGGATAAAGACGGTCCAGGTCGGAACCACAAGAGGCGCCAGGAGCAGCAGGGCTGAGACGATGAGAACACCAAGTTTTGATTTCATCTCAGATCCTCCTCTCCTCAACCTCACCAAAAAGCCCCTTGGGTAGGAAGGCCAGAACAAGGACCATGATGAGGTAGATCACCACAAGTTCCAGTTCTGCAAACAGATGGATACTCGTGGCTCGAGCAAGACCGACTATCAGCGCACCCAGGGCCGCGCCCTCCAGGCTTCCCAGACCGCCGATGGCAATGACAGCAAAGGCCATCACCACCACCTCTATGGCAAAACCGGGGACCACCGCAATGGTCGGCGCTATAAAAGCCCCACCCAGGGCCGCGGAAAAGGCGCCTATTGAGAACGCCACGGTGAAAATGAGGCCGACATTGACTCCCATTGCAGCGCTGATTTCACGGTCGTAAATCACCGAGACAACAATCTTGCCAAAACGGGTACGCCGGACGAGCCAGATCAGAAAGGAGCCAAATACCACTGCGACACCCATGAGGAGGATATTGTACCAAGGATAAAGGATTCCCGACACCTCGAACATTCCTATAAAGCTGTAAGGCTCGCTCACGAACAGCGGGTCCGTGCCCCAGACCAGCTTCATCAGGTCATCCAGGATGAGGAGGATAGAATAGGTCAGCAGCAACTGGATGTGGATATCGCTTCCGTAGATACGCCGCAGGGCCAACCGCTCGATGAGCGGTCCAAAGACGAGTCCGATGATGATGGCGCCGACCAGAAGCGTGAAGTAGGTCAAAATGTCGGGGAGCCCCACCTTAAGCAGAAGGAGAGTGAGCCAGGTGGCCATATAAGCGCCGAGTGCGTAAAGGGCTCCGTGCGAAATATTCAGGATACGCAGCACTCCGTAAACAAAGGTCAGTCCCACCGAGACGAGGAACAGATTGGCAGCGTAATTAAGACCGTCTAAGATGATAATAGTAACCATACTCGCAGAGCTTTCTTTAAGAGTGTAATGGGTTTTGGTCGGCAAGCGCATTTAAGAGGGCGAGCGATGGGATATCTGCCCTCGCGCGCCCTCTCTTCAGCAGCCAAATTGTTTGTTTTTATTACTTAATGGTTTTTACCCAGTCCATTGTTTTCATTCCGAACGGCGGTGTTATTTCTTCGGCACCAATCCGCACACGGTCGACCAAGATGGGAAAACCATATTCCTCGGAAAACTTTGTGACCCCTATCACTCCGCCGTGAATCGCCTGATGGTCTGAACGCATAATGATGGTTCCTCCCGGGGCCTGATAGGCCAGGTCTTCAAAGGCACTGATGACTTCTTCGGTGGTTGGCCAGCGTCCCAAAATGTCAATGGCTTTTTCATAAGCGGCCTTTAAACCTGCCCATGCCTGGTATGTGCGGTATGTGGTGTATTCGGGGTAGCGTTTATAGGCCTTATAGTAGCTTTCCACAAACTCCTTCTGCAATGGGTCCATTTCGGGGTCAGGATCAAGAAAATAGCCTGCCGTCACGCGGGGCAGTGCCACAACCCCGTCAGGCATGATACCTTTAACGTGCATGAGCACCTGCTCACCAGTGCTCAGGAGGACCGTGCTCTGCTTGAAAAGGCCGCGGGGGGCCGCTTGCTTTACAAAGGAGATCAGGTCACCGCCCCACAAGCTGCTGTGAATGACATCGGGCTTGGACAGCATCAACTTGGAGATCTCCGCCGAGTATTCTCCGGCAAACAACTTGGGCCAGAGCTCTGCCTTGACCTTGATACTTGGCTTCAATGCCAGCATGGCGACCTTGAATGCTTCCCATGAATCCCGGCCCCATGAATAGTCAGGTTGGATACCCGCAATGCTTTTTATGTCCGGCATGACCTTCATCAGGTACCGGGCCAAGATCACGCTGTCCGCTGCCTGGTTGACTGAGGTCCTGAATGTGTATCCCCCCTTCCCTATTTTGTCATTGAGCTGGTGAGTCCCGGCTATGTGTATAACCGTAAGGGTCTTTAGTTCATCAGCCACGGGGGCAATGGCCAGGGAGTTGCCGCTGGAGGTGTAACCGACGACAGCATCCACCTTTTCCTCTAACACCAGTCTCCGGAACTCCGTGACCTGTTTCTTAGGCCCTCCGGCCTCATCTATTACCACCAAATCGATAGGAACGCCTCGGATGCCTCCTTTTTTGTTCCACTGTTTCACCAGTAATTCACTGGTATTTTTTCCGCCAATACCAAACACTGCAGCCGTGCCTGAGAAAAAGTCAACAAAGGCCACTTTGAATTTGGCCGGCGCTCCCTTGGGCGGTGCAGCCATTGGGGTTGAGACCGATAAAAACATCAATCCGATCACAAAAAACCCGATCACAAAACCTGAAATCACTTTCATTTTTCGCATTGCAAACCCCTCCCTTTCCTAAATGTTAATAAAAGCCAGCCTTGGCATTTAGTATACCATAACACCTTTGTCAAGAGGGAAGACCTGATTTTTTTAAGAAAATCCGACAAAAATCCAATATTTTATTAGAATCGAATAAACTTCCCTCGGGATCAGTACGTACTTCCGCGGAGTTATCCACTGTTCTTGAGTTATTAATCCACGAACAAATAAAGAAGAGGTTTCGTCCCTCCAACCCCGCTCCAGAAAACTCCGGTCATTTCCCATAGCCTCGCCTTATTGGGACCTTGCTCTCAATCTGCTCAACCAGCTGCAATCCCCGGAACAAGTTGACCGGTTCCGGGGATTGCCACTATTTTCCCATTTTCCATAATCACATGGCCGCGGACAATGGTATAGACTGGCATACCCGTGACTTCCATTCCTTCCCAGGATGTAAAGCCGGTCTTTGAAAACATGTCCTTTGCCGTCAAAACCATTCTTTTATTCATATTAACAATAGTAAAATCCGCATCAGTATTTACCTGTATGGCGCCTTTTTTGGGATATATGCCAAATATTTTTGCAGGGTTTTCAGCGCAAAAACGGGCCAGATCTTCCAGTGTCAGTACCCCTGAATTTACCTGCGTCAGCATCAAGGGGATAAACTCCTGGACACCTGTTATGCCGAGGGGCACAGAAAAATTATCTTTCCACCCAGGGGTCACTTCTTCACGGGT
>JAUVRS010000215.1 GCA_030597505.1 Desulfobacteraceae bacterium | reverse complement strand
GACTTGCCTTTTTGCCAAGGTCCCAAAAGGCGAAGGTCTCCCCGAACACACCCATGATGTCAACGATATCATCGTCCCCCTTTCGGGAAAAGGAAAGTTGTGGATCAATGGCCTGGGCGAGTTTGAAGTGGCAAAGGGGGTTGTCTTTAACATACCCCCTGGCGTGTCCCACAGGTTGTTTGATGTCACAGAGGATTTGAAGATCTTTGACGTGTTTATCGGGCCAATTCTATAGTTTTTGTTTTCCCAGTTGTTGTATTATTACTCAACGATCTCATAACCTGCTGACTGAAGGGAGGAACGGGTGTAGAGGAAAACAAACTCACACGGTTCGTCAAATGGATTATAGGCCCAATGTACAGCCCCCCGTGGGACCCAAACGGTATCTCCTTGTACTATTTCGGATTCCTGGTCTTTGACACCTCCTATCAGTTTCCCCGATAGGATATACATGACTTCCTCCGCGTCCTCGTGAACATGTTTTTTGTGAAAAGACATCTTCGGGGCGAATTTACAATGGCCAAACGTAATATCTTCTGCGCCCACTCTTTCATCGTCAACGAGTATCATACGCGGGGCATGTTCCAGGTCCTTTATGGGTTCGTTCCGGCCGTCTTCCAATTTTAGGATAAACTTGTCCTTAAATTTCATGTCCAATTCCTCCTGATAGATTTTTCGCTAAGATAGAGAGTTGCTGCGGTCCTATTTTCCCATTACGCCTTCAGTCACAAAAGATTCTTTTCCCTTCTTGGTCACCTTTTCGATCGGGATCCCCAGCCCTTTTGATAAAAGTCCCAAAACCATTGGTTCACAAACCCCGCCCTGACAACGCCCCATGCCTGCCCGCGTTACATGTTTGACTGCGTCAAGAGTGCTGGCGCCTCGATGAATGGCTTTGGTGATCTCCCCTTCTGAAACTTTTTCACAGCGGCAAATGATATGTCCGTATTTCGGGTTCTGTGTGATCATCTCTTTTTGCTTATCAAGACGCGCGGTGGAGAAACGAGGCCACCCCCTCCTTTTTTCATTGAATTCCTTTATTTCTTTTACATCCATCCCCGCATCAGCGAGCATCCCGACCACCAGTTCTGCTATACCCGGGGCAGCCGTGAGTCCGGGTGCACCGGCAATTACATGGATAACACCCGGGGCGTGTTCCGATGGTTGAATATAGAAATCACCATTGTTTGTCATCGTATTAGCAGCCATTATTCCACTAAAAGTTGTAATAATGTCCCGTTCCGATAGCTCCGGGACAAGTTCTTTGCCGAGCTTTATAATTTTCCCAAGCCCTTCTCTCTCCACACTGGTATCGTTTTTGTTTTCAGTCTTTGTGTAATGGATTCCCAGAATAAGATTTCCGTGGGCTGTGGGGGCGACATTCTGGCTGTGGCTCTCAGAAAAGGTGCCAAATATCATATGACGGACAAGATGGGAAACAGACTTATCAAAGATTGCCACTGACCCCTTTTTGAGAGTGAGACGTATATGATGATCTTGAACCATCCAGGCAATTTCATCTGCAAAAAGCCCGGCTGCATTAACGATAAAATTTGTATTGAAAGATCCCTTTGAGGTCAGAACCCGATATTTTCCTTTTTCTGTTTTTTGAATATTGAGGACAGAGGTGTCGAAGTGAGGCTCGATATTGTTTTGTACGGCATTTTCTGTGAGTGCAAAAGACCATTCAGCAGGGTGAATCACACCCAGACCGCGAATGTAAAGGGCAGCAACGGCCTTCTCGGTTACATGGGGCTCCAGTTCTCGGATTTTCTTGGCATCTATGATTTCATAGCCGGTTGCGCCGTGGCCTTCCCCACGTTCTTTGGCGGCCTCAAGGTTGGCTATCTGAGATGGATCCAGGGCCAGCCAAAGTTCATCCACCTCTTTGTATGTCACGTCGAGTTGATCGGCAAGTCTCTTAAACCTTTCAGGCGCATCAAGACATAACTTGCCCTTCAACGTACCAGGGGGGCAGAAATCGGTGGAATGAATCTGCGCCATGCCGGATTTTGTAACACCAAATCCCGGAAAGGGTTCTTTATCAATAAGTGCTCCCCTGATTTGGAATCTGGAGAGTTCACGGGCGATCATCGATCCAATGATGCCTGCACCAATTACGACAACATCATATTCCTCTAAATAACCGTCCTGAACCAAGACATCACTATTCATCGTTCCAATCCACCCAGCAGCCGTCGTCCCTTTTTATATCCCTGTGGTTGCCCTTCGACAATCCTCAACTGTCAATCGTCAATTCCAACTCACTCCAACAGATCATCCGATGCAATCACATCCACCCCTGACGATATGCCCGCCAGGATGACTTCCCCTATCTTTACGGGTGGCGTGACCCTTGTGTGGGATAGCACTGCCATGGCTTCAAACAGGTCTTGCCTTGGAATCGGGGCCGATGTTCGAACCGGCAACCGTTTGAACCGGCCGCCTTTGGTCATAACCGTGGTTGTCAAAACCCGCCTGGGGTCTTGGTATTCTTGTTGAATATAGGGTTTTCCTTTTTTGCACAATTCACCCTCAATGTGAACCGCCCCTCCTTCTTCCCACGCCTGGACCGGACACCCTTTGGGACATACAATACAGACCATATCACGACGATCGTCCATGGTGCTATGCCTCCTCACAGCTCACCTGCAATGTGGTGATATCGGGCCCGAGTGCCTCGAAGGCCTTCTTGGGGATTTTTAGCCGGACCATTTCAGCGGGTCTTGCGCAAACAAAAGTCTTTTGTCTGATATCCCCCACCTTCACCTTTATCTTGCCCATGGGTTTTTTAACACGCAAGTTGAGCCAAACGTCCTGTTTTTTGCTGCATCTCTGGGGAACGATTTGGCTGATACCCAGACCCGCCTTCAAATCGACCATTTGGTCAGAGACAGAGCGTTGGCCTGTGATCCTGAGGCGGGCGCCTTCTGCAGCAAGCTCCCCTTCAAGAGAGACATTGTCTGCCATATCGTTTACATGGAGCACATTGCCACAGGCAAAAAGACCCGGGACACTGGTTTCCATCAGTTCATCCACATAGGGCCCATTGCTTCTCGGATCGATTAAGACACCACCCGTTTTTGACAGCTCATTTTCCGGGATCAATCCCACGGAAAGCACCAGTGTCTCGCACGACCTAAATCGTTCGGTCTTCTCGATGGGGTTTCGTCTGTGGTCCACCTGCGCTATGGTGACGCCTTCCAAACGGTATTCACCATGGACTTTGGCGACTGTATGCTCCAACATAAGGGGGATATTAAAATCCCGGAGACACTGTATTTCGTTTCGGATCAACCCATTTGTATAGGGAAGGATTTCCAACACGGCTTTTACTTTGGCGCCCTCGAGGGTCAACCTCCTCGCCATGATCATACCGATATCCCCTGAACCGAGAATCACCACTTCTCTTCCCGGAACAAGTCCTTCGATATTGATCAGCCTCTGAGCCTGGCCGGCCGTAAATATGCCGGCCGGTCTTGTGCCTGGAATGTCCAGTGATCCCCTGGTACGTTCTCTGCACCCCATGGCCAGTATGATGGCATTGCAGGCATAGTCCCTGACCCCTTTTTTTTCACTGACCACCCTGATGGATCTATCCTTATCCAACTCCAGCACCGTGCTGTTGAGCTCGATATCGATGCCGTGGTCTCCAGCCATTTTGATGTAGCGGTTGGCATACTCCGGCCCTGTCAGCTCTTCATTGAATTTTTCGAGGCCGAATCCGCTGTGGATGCATTGTCTGAGGATCCCCCCTGGTCGTTCATCCCTCTCAAATACGACCAGATTTTTGATCCCCTCCTGGCGTGCCTTGACGGCTGCGGCAAGACCGGCCGGTCCTGATCCGATAACAGCCAGCTCCAGGCTATCCCTTTTCATTTCTTATCCAAAAGCCGATTAGAACATTGAATTTCGACATCTCACGCATTATCCATGAACAGATGAGGGGGGCATCATAACCCCCCTGATAAAAACCCCGTGGTGAGGCGTTCTTGAGCATTCTTTCGGGCCACACGCTCTATTTGATGGCAGGGGAAAAGACGTTGTACAGAAGAACCTCTTCTTCGACATTCCTGATGGCATGAAGGGTATTTGGCGGAACCATGACGACCATTTGGGCCTCCATTGGAAACTCCCCTTCCCCATCAATGAACATGGTGGCCTTGCCCTCGAGTACATAGATCAGGTCGGGCTGATCCCGGTGAACATGATCGGGCAGAGTCACCCCTTTTTCGAGACGCACCTTCATGACCGTTATGGGTGACTCATCTCTCTCTCGGGTAAGGATCCATTTGATTTTTCCCTTGTCTGTCATGAAATGGTCTTCCCAATCTACATCGGATATTTTTTTTGAAATCATAGCCTTCCTCCTTTTACTGATCAGATGTCTTTTGCTCAAATCGCTTTCGCAACAGATCTTCTCGGACAGGGGCAAAACACTCAACAAACACGACCGAGCCCTCTCCGTCATTGCGTTCATTGTGGGGTACATTGGACGGGATATTATAAACGTCACCTTTTTTGACCACATATTCATCCCCATCGATGGTAAATATACCTTCCCCTTGAAGACAAATACCAATTTGTTCGTGTGGGTGCGTATGCATTGAAAATGTGGCGCCAGGCTCCCAAATGGTCATAAGACAGGTCATTTTCTGACCTTCGCCAACCACCTTGGCCGTAACACCCTCGTGGATCTTCCAAGCCTCAAGATCATCGGGATCAATAACAAATTTCATTTCCAGTCTCCTCTCGTCTCAACGTTGAGTTTGCCCACCGTTTCTCGTCTGGCCGCGCTTACAAGACCTGGTTTTCTAAGACGAGACAAAGTGAGTCGGGTCGTTTTTGGTGAAAGCGATTATGGATGGAAACGGGTTGTCTGTCAAGCGTGAAAGAGGTCTTATATTACTGGCTATCCGAGTGGTGAATAAAGGCGACGCTGACCCTCATAAGACTCCCCTGATTCAAGAACTAATGTAACTACTCACGTAGTCAGGCTGAAGCTGTTTAGACTGAAGGCTGAAAGGTGCAGAAGAGCACAATTGCCGTACTTTGGCGAAAATATCTGATT
>JAUVRS010000038.1 GCA_030597505.1 Desulfobacteraceae bacterium | reverse complement strand
TGGGGATCACCGCAACATTGTCCATACCAAGCCGTTTTATGAACTGCTGAAAACGGCGAATATCAAAGACCGGGTTGGTGATCAGGTATTCGACACCGAAATCCATCATATTTTTTATATTTTCAATCTCTATCTCCAGCAAACCCCCTGTGGCCCCAGTATCCACAGTGGAGCCAACACAAAAACGGGGAGAATGCCTCAAGTCAACACCGGCCAGATCTTTACCACTTTGGAGAACCGCGATAGCATTCAGGAGTTCCGGAAGATTTAAGTCATTCACAGTTCTCCCGTGAGGATGATCCCCATGAGTGATGTCCGCCCCCGTAACCGCCATGATATTTTTTACCCCCAAAGCGCCTGCTGACAGGATGTCTGCCTGAAGCGCCAGGCGGTTTCTATCCCTGCAGCAGACCTGAAAGACGGTCTCAATCCCCTCCTTTTGCAGGAAGGCACATCCGCCCAAAGAACTTGCCTTTAGGACCGCGTTGGCCATCTCGGGTACAATTACGGCATCCAGCCGTCCCCGTGTGTTGTTCGCATTCTTGAGGAGTTCCGAAAAATCGGCGTCTTTGGGTGGTTCAAATTCTCCTAAAACAACAAACTTTCCAGAAGCAATTTTTTCTTTTAGCCGCATGACGTGAACCTCCGGGTTTACTTGGATAATCCACTGAGGGCAGTAAGCGCCGCCGTCACTGGATTAGTAATTCGAGTCCTTTGTCGATTGCATGTTTCCGGTTCCGCATAGTGTTTAAGAAAAACCTTCAGGGGGTAAGTATCGTTTTGTTATTTTGAAGGAAATCTCGGGAAGCTGGTAACGAACGGGTTAAAGACACGGGGCGCAAGAGCATGTTTTTTCGCAAGCCCTGAGGGGCGCCCGTCAAAATGCCACAACTATCCTGAGACGAAAATTATTTAACGTTATTCAAAAAATTTGTCAACTCTGAATCTAAAGCATCAAACATCGTGATTTTTTTTTTTGAAGACCCCGAAAGGGTTCCAGGGATGCGCAGGGTCCGGCCATTTTTCCCCGATTTATTGTGGCATTAACGTATTTTCCTTTGTTGTCTGTTGAAAAATGCAACTCTGATGTAGAAAAAAACAACAATCGTCTAACACCCCGGAAGTCCAGGGATTTGCCCCTGTATTTGACGATTTGGTCAGTCTGTCTGTGGGATATTGAGGCATATCTGTTGTTTGCCCTGGCAGCCCGAAGAAATAACCTTTGGGACATTTAATGCAAAAATGCTCTGAAATATCAATCAGATAGGGATTTACGCAAGAAATTTTCACCAAATGGCACGGCACTTGCGATCATAGACGTGGCAGCGTCAGGAAAAAACCCATTAAAAGGAGTTGGAGAAATGAATAATAAAATAAGGGAGCGCCGGAGAAGCCTCGTTGGTTATGGTTCATCCTATCGGAAAGGCAGGAGCCGAGACCTTGAACATCCATCTGAGATAGGCACTGTCCTGGGGGGACAGGTATGGATGGTGAAGCCGGATAAAAAGGCAAAAGCCGGCAACCCTTGTATCTGGATGCAGACAGGGGTGGCAGGTTTCAAGGATTGCAATAATTTTTACGACTGCACCACTTGTAAATACGATCTGGGTATGCGCAAAAAGGCAGGAGACCACAAACAGATGTCCTGGCAGGAGGCCATGAGGACAAAACCCGGACTGGAAAGGGTCTGTCGACATACCTTGACCCAACGCATTGGAAACAGGGCTTGTGCCTATGACTATGAGTGTTCGACCTGTGATTTTGATCAGTTTTTTGAGGATGTCTGGTCAACAAAGACAAAGAGCATCCCTCGTGAGGTCCAAACAGTCAGGGGTTTTAGGGTCCCCACCGGGTATTTTTTTCATGACGGGCATACCTGGATGCGAATCGAAAGTGGAGGCTATGTGCGAGTGGGAATGGATGATTTCGCCCTGAAGCTTTTGGGAAAGGCCGATGGTTACGACCTCCCATTGATGGGAAAGGAACTTGATAAAGACAAAGTGGGTTGGGGGTTCAAACGCACAGAAAACCAGGCAGATGTTCTTTCACCCGTGGATGGCGTCATCGTGGAGGTGAACCCAGATGTCAGAAAAAAACCGGAAATCGCCAACCAGGAACCTTATGAGGGAGGGTGGCTCTTTATGGTACACACCCCCGACATCAAGGCCGCTGCCAAGAAGCTGATGTCACATACAGAAGGTATGCCCTGGATAAAAAGTGAGGTGAACAGGTTGGAAAACATGATCGAAGAAGTTGCCGGTCCCTTACCTTCTGACGGCGGGTTTCTGGCCGAAGACATCTATGGACATCTTCCGGATCTGGGTTGGTCGCATCTGACCAGAACATTTCTCAGGACTTGAGCGGGGTGTAAAATGCAGATCTCTGAATCCCAAATCAGACTTTCCAAAAAACCGCGCCCCTGCGTCTGGACGCAGGCAGGGGTCGTCTATGGGAAGTTCTGCAGGATCGATTACAATTGCGCCGAATGCCGGTTTGACAGGGTCATGAGCCGTGTTTCCCAAAAAAACAGGGCCTTGAAAGAGTCGGGCTACCCGCTAAAAGGGAAACGCAGCAAGATTTTGCCCTGGAAAGACAAACTGAGGGCTCTGCCCGCATCCAAGAGACCCTGTGTGCACCATATGAAGGGGCGCATCAACTTTAGGGCGTGCAACCATGAATACCAATGCGGGAATTGTGATTTCGATCAATTCTTCCATGACGAGTATTCGGTCCACGCGGTGGTTCGCCCAATCGATTTCTTAGAGGTTCACGGATTCAAGATTCCTCAAGGGTATTATTTTCACCCCGGGCATATGTGGGCAAAAATTGAAGAGGGTTCGTCGGTTCGGGTGGGACTTGATGAGTTCGCGTTGCGCGTCCTGGGGCCTCTTGACCGTGTAGAGGCCCCCCTCCTTGGCAAACAAGTGAAACAGGGAGATGCGGACATCCAGGTTCGCCGCGGGGCACAGACGGCCATGGCCCTTTCCCCGGTGAGCGGCATTGTTACCGCCATCAATACACGGCTTAGGCAAAAGGGGTGTCTGGCCAATAAAGACCCATTTTCAGACGGCTGGGTGTTACGGGTCCACTCAAATAATCTGCGCCGGGATTTGAAGGAGCTGATGATCCACAAAGAGACTCAAGATTTTATGGAAAGGGAAATAGAAACCCTTTACAGACTTATTGAAGATACAGCAGGCCCTCTTCCGACCGATGGCGGTCATCCAGGAAAGGACATTTATGGAAATATGCCCCAACTTGGATGGGAGCGGCTTTGCAAGGTCTTTCTTAGGACCTGAGTTCCTCCGACTTTGCGCGAACCCTTACCTTACGCCGGGCTGACGGCTTCATATTTTGCCAACCGTTTGGTTTCATCTTCCAGAAGGACCTGACAGTAACGGCACATATGGTGAGATTTCCGATCCACATCCATCAATGTCCGACAGTAGTGCATGATACAGGCCTGATCCGGGCAATGGCGAAGATTAAAAGTATGTCCCAATTCGTGGATCGACTCTTTGATAACCCGGTGGTAATAAATCTGGTTTCCGTCAAGTTGAAAAAGCCCTTCCTTTAGACGAAATGTCGAAACAATGCATGTCTTCCCCCCCATTTGGGCCTCCCCGTAAACATGGGTGAGGATAGGGATGAAAAGATCCACTTCCGCGATAGCGACGGCCTTTGCAATGTGGGGTGGTATCCAAAGGGCCAGTTTCTCCAGGATCACGGTGGAGTGGTACTGGCTTCGGGCCGGGTCCAGGGCAAAGGTCAGATCTTGATTGAGAGGAATGACTTCGGTTTGGTGCTGGAATACCCTATAAATTTCCCTCTTAATCCGACCAAGAAGTTCGTTTTTCAGATGCCCAATCGGAACAACAGCAATGGTATATGGTGGCGGGTCAGTCAAATTGGTCTGCGGATATGATACCGCCTTATTTTGTTGTAAAGGGTGGATCGGTCAATCCCCAGGAGTCTTGAACTTCGGGTGATATTCCACCCATTGTTATTGAGAACCTTTGTAATATGTTCCTTTTCAATTTCCCTCAGGGAATCTCCAATATCCGGCTGCAGGTCATGGGGACGGAAAATGGGCAGGTCCCGGAGAACAATCTCGCGAGTCTTCCCCACGACCACGGCCCTTTCAAGGGCGTTTTCAAGCTCTCTCACATTGCCCGGCCACTCATAAAGCATCATCTCATCCATTGCCCCGCGGCTGATCTTGTCAATGGCCCTGTTGGTTTCTTGAGAGAACCGGTAAAGAAAATGTTCAGCCAGAAGAGGAATATCTTCTTTACGTTCCCGAAGTGCCGGCATTTTAAAGGAAATCACATTTATCCGGTAGTAAAGATCTTCTCGAAATTTCCCCTTCCTGATCGCCTCTTGGAGGTTCAGGTTGGTGGCGGCAAGCACACGGAAGTCAGCCTCCATGGGTTGTGTGCCCCCCACCCGGTAAAACACCCCGTCTTCGAGTATCCGCAGCAGATCGATTTGCATTCTCATGCTGATCTCTCCAATTTCATCCAGAAAAAGAGTTCCACCATGTGCAAGCTCCAGCCGTCCTTTTTTGGTTTCCTTTGCATCGGTAAAAGCCCCTTTCTGATGCCCGAAAAGTTCACTCTCCATGAGATGCTCGGGGACAGCGCCGCAGTTCACCGCCACAAAGGGGCCGCCTGACCGCGGACTGTTTGAGTGGATGGCTTTGGCGGCCAGCCCCTTCCCTGTGCCGGTCTCACCCGTGATAAGGACCGTGGAGCCCATGGGCGCAACGTCCTGAATGAGATCAAAAATCTCCTGCATGGGTTTGGATTGTCCGATCATGCTCTCAAATCGACTTTGGTCCTTGACCTCTTCCCTTAAAAAGAGATTCTCTCTGGCCTGGGCCTGATGTTTGATGATTTTTTCTATAATCACCCCCAATTCATTGGGATCAAATGGCTTGAGTAAATAGTCGTAGGCCCCGTTTTTCATGGCCTCAATTGCCGAAGATATTGAACCATATGCCGTTATCATAACCACTGCCGTGTCCGGATCGCTCTCCTTTACACGTCTTAGAACCTCAAGTCCATTCATTCCCTCCATCTTGATGTCAACCAGGAGGATATCAAACCGGGTGACTCCGATTGCCGCCAGCGCCTTCTCCCCGCTGGCCACTGTCTCCACATGGTGTCCATCCCTCACAAGCCAGCCGGCCAGGGATTCTCTCATGATGAGCTCATCATCGACAATAAGGATTTTGGTGCTACCCATTGGTGCCTCCATGTTCTCCGTGGGGTTCCGGCGGTTGTTCCAAGGGAAGATTTACAAAAAAGGTGGTTCCCTGTCCCACCTTTGATGCGACACGAATGGATCCCCCATGCTCCTGAACGATACCATACGCCACGGAAAGCCCAAGCCCTACCCCCTTCCCCTCTTTCTTTGTGGTAAAAAAAGGTTCGAAAAGTTTAGAGACATTGTCCTCTGGCACACCGCTCCCTGTGTCTTTAAAGCAGATAAGGATCTTACGGTCTTTTACCAGATGTTTGGTTTTGATGCTCAAAAGACCACCCCCATTTATCTCCATCACCTCTGCGGCATTAGAGATCAGGTTCATAAAGACCTGTTTGAGCTGATCCTCAGACCCGAAAAAATCGGGCAGATGCGGGTCCAGGGTCTTTTCAACTTTGACCCCGCCTATTTTGAGGAGGTTGGAATTGAGAACGAGGGTTTGGTCTATCAGCCGGTTAAGATCGATACGTTTGAGTTCCATCGGTGACTGACGGGAAAAGGCGAGCAGGTTGGAGACAATCCGGCCTGTTCGTTTGGTTTCCGTCTCCATGAGGCCAAGAAACTGGCTGAACTGATCAATCTCCTTCTGTCGAACCGGACCTTCTCCAATGATCCGTTTCATAAGCATGACCATGTTTAATATCCCGGCAATGGGGTTATTGATTTCGTGAACTACCGAGGCAGAAAGTTTTCCCAGCGAAGCCATTTTATCCTGGTGAAGGAGTTTCTCATGGGTTTCCTTCAATTGTCTGGTTCGTTCTTCCACCATCTGTTCGAGACGCCGGGTGATCTCCTCTTCTTCCCTCCGCTGTTCGGTTATGTCGTGACTGATATGGATGAATCTGGAAATCTTTCCATCTTTTTCCCAGATCGGATAGATATTGACTTCAAAATGCCGTTCATTCCCCGCAGAGTCCACCCGGGTCCTGATCTGACGATATTTTCTCTTATTTCTGATGACCTGTGTCAAAGGGCATGCCATGTCCGCTTCTTCACAGGGCAGATACCTTTTCTGATAGACCTCATAGCATTTTCGGCCGATCACCTCCTTACGGGAAAACCCCATCTTATCTATAAAGGAATCATTGGCATCCACAATTTCCATTTCAGGCGTTATGACCAGAATGAAGTCCTGAATTCCATTCAGGATGGTTTCCATCTCTTTGGTTCTTTGCCTCAGTTCCCGTTCTTCTACCCCTATTACCTTCCAGAAAATCTCAAAAATATGATAGGAGAGGATTCGGATATGAGGGGGCCGTGTTTGGAGAATATCATCCAGGATAACCGGTTCAGGCATCAAAACAATAATGAGCTGGATATTGTATCTGGGATCGTAGAGGTCGTGATAGTCGCTTACGGTTATGAGACCCAACTGCCTGGCGAGTGCCATGCCGGGGCTGGACGGGTTGGAATCGGCCACTGCCACAATCTGATCGGTGACTTGGGTCACACCACCAATCAGGCTGGTCTTCCCGAGGAGTTCTTCGCAATAGGTCTCTCCCCCCACAAGACCGATGTTTATAACGGACGGTTGTTTGCTCGACATGCTCAGCCCTCAAGGGGTCTGAAAGACGTCCCTTTAATGATCAATCAAAGCCACAGCACTCTCTTTGGGGTAACCGGGTGAAACAAACACGGGGCGTTATCCAAGGCCGTTATGCATTTTTGTCGGACAAAATGACCGGAAGAAGGATTCTGAAGACAGTCCCCTTGCCGAGGGTGCTCTCCACATCAATGGTTCCCTGATGGGCTTCAATCACGCCTTTTACTATAGCAAGCCCAAGCCCGGTCCCCATGACCTCACGGGTTTCGGGGTGTTTTACCCGGTAAAATTTGTCGAAGATTTTTGGAAGCTCCTCTGGATCGATCCCCACCCCGGTGTCCGCTATCCTTATTTCCATATATTCCCCCAGGCCATTGGCAGAGACACTCACTTGGCCGCCTCCGGGAGAATAGTTAATGGCATTGGTCATGAGGTTGTCAAAAATTTCCTCAATGCTCTTGGGGTCGGCATAGATCGGTTTTAGGCCATTGCAGGTGTATGTCAGGCTTATGCCTTTTTCTTGGGCCCTGGATTCCATCAGCGCAAGGGTATCCTCTATAATCTTCCCAATATCTGTGGAAATTTGATGTTGGACATGCATTCCCGCCTCGATCCTTGCTATATCCAAAAGGTCATTTATGAGCTCCAGGAGTTGGTCAATTTTTGTCAAACCCATTCCCAGAAACTCCTTTTGTTTCTCCAGGAGCGGTCCTGCTAGCCCCTCCAACAGGACGCTGTTTTGTTGTCTGATGGAAACCAGGGGGCTGCGAAGTTCATGGGCCACCATGTTGACAAAGTCCGATTTCATCTCATCGAGCTGTTTGAAGGGGGTGATATTTTCGAGGACCGTCACAGTCCCAACCACCACGTCATCCGGTCCCAGGGCAGGCACCGAGATAGCCCTCAACGTGTTTTTGCCTGCCTTTATCTCCTGGGATATGAACTCTCCCGTAGATGTCTCACCCGATTGAATCTGTTTGAGTGTGGTTGCAAGAGACTCGGAATTAACGATCTGGGTTACAGGTGTGGGGCCTTCTATCTCCCTTGATATCTCCAAAAGCCGCATGAGAGCCGGGTTATGCAGGACCACCTCCAGGTTTCGATTGGTTACCATCACCCCATTGGCCATGCAGTTGACAATGGTCCTGATTCTGCTTTTTTCCAGATTCAGATCATAGAGGTTTCGGACGTTCTCTTCCTGAAATTGTCTGGCCTTTTTGGTCAGCCTTCTGTTGTCAGCCGCCCTGTTGATTGTCAGGAGAAACTCATCAATCTGAAAGGGCTTTGTAATAAAATCATAGGCGCCTTTTTTCATACATTCCACTGCCGTATCAATGGTTCCGTGTCCAGTTATAATGATGACGGGTATGTCCGGATAGCGTTCACTCGTTTTTTCAAGGACTTCTTCCCCGCTCATGACAGGCATTTTCAGATCGAGGAGAATAATATCCACCGCCTCCCTTGCCAAAAGATCTATGCCTTCCCGGCCGTTTTCGGCCGTCAAAACAGAATATCCCTTGCCCGTCAACACCCGTTGGCATCCATCCCGTACTACCTTTTCATCATCCACAACAAGGATGTTGATCATTTCATCCATCATAGCTCCAGTCCCACGAAAACAGATTCTTCTGCAGAAGCTTTATGAAATTCATAAGGAAGCTCAATAAAAAAGGCTGTCCCACCTTGGGGCGGACACTCAAATCTCAGACTTCCGCCATGAAGATTGATGATATTTTGAGAGATCGCCAAACCAAGGCCGGTCCCTTGTCCAACCGGTTTTGTGGTGAAAAAAATATCAAAAACCTTGTCACGCAACCTCTCCGGTATACCCGGTCCGGTATCGGCTACTTTGACAAGAAAACGCTGTGCTTTAGCGTCATAGGTGGCAACGATATTCAGTTTGCCCTTTCCTCCCATGGCATGGACCGCGTTGATAAACAGATTGGTAAACACCTGTTGGAATTGGCCCACATCCCCCATGGCATCCGGCATGTCAGGTTCGATTGTCGTGTCTACATCAATGTCCTGAAAAAGGGCCTGGTTTACCAGTAGATTCAGACATTTCTGAATCAGCCACCCCAGACTGAATCTGGATTTTTTTCCGACCGATTGTCGGCTGAATTCAAGAAGTTCCGATACAATTTTCTTGCATCGGAGAGTCTGTTCGATGATTACCTGAACATCGTTCATCTTCTGAGAGTCCTCTCCCAGGGACTCTTTTAGCATTTCAGCGTACATCATGATCCCTGACAGGGGGTTGTTTATCTCGTGGGCCACACCGGCTGCCATTCTCCCTACCGAGGCAATCTTATCCGATTGGACCAGTTGGAAATGAGCTTCTTCAAGGTCTTTACGCATTTGCAGGATTTCTCTCATGTCCCGGAAGACGCCAACGCTGCCGACTTCTTCTCCCCCGATGGTCATGATAGAAGCAGTGAGCGTGACGGGAATTTGCTCACCATTTTTACAGGTAATCGTCATGCTGGTGGGATTCAGTTTTTCGATGGGCCCGTGTTGATCGCTTCGCATCTTCTTCATATTTTCTTTGGCCACATCAATGTCGTAGAAGCTGCTCAGGTGCCCCCAGTCTACGATCTCATTTGCGGCATAACCTGTTAGTTTTTCCATCCCCTTGTTGAATATGAGGACATTCCCTTTGATATCCACCACAACGATTCCGTCAACCGTGCTCTGGATCATATTCTCAAAAAAGGTGTTTGATTTTTCGACCTCTCTCTCAAGCAAAATCCGATCGGTCACATCCCGTGAGGCCTCTAGTAGCTGTGTGACCTCACCTCCCTCACCAAATATGGGAGACAGGGTAATCACATCAAAGCGGCTCTTTCCATCAACATCTGGATATTCCCAGATGGTGCTGAAAAGACCCTTTTCCCTGATTTCCTCAAGTCGGTCTTCCAGAAAACAGATATTCCTGACCTCTTTGCAGGGGCGGTCTAATCCATACCTTATCTTGTAGCACTTGTTCCCGACCGCTTCGTCCCGGCTCATCTGAAATTCCCGAAGAAATGTCTGATTGACCGTTTCGATGATCATGTCCATGTTGATCACCATAACCCGATAGGGGAGGGAATCCAGTATCTCCTGGTTCTCTTTTTTTGTCCGCTCCTCAAACGCCTGACGTCCCCTTTCAAGCGCCCGCTTATCAGACTCTTGCTGGATGAGGTTCCAGATCAGTCTCGCCGCCACATGATTTATCACGGAGACCCCCGGTGGTTTTAGCCTAAATATTTCCTCTCTCATCTTGTCAAGTCCGGTAAGGTCAATAACCAGATCGAGTCCCTTGAGAGACAGGAGTTCGCTAAGGCGGGTTGTAGCAAAGAAATTCAATTCTTTTGCAAGGCGAAACCCGGGCGCATCAGGGTTTGCATCAAACACCCCGAGTATATTCATTTCGAGTCTTTTGAGACAGTCTTTATCCAGGATCCTGACCAGGTTACGGGAGTCATTTGTTCCACCGACAATGGCAATATTTAAGGGTTTTTCGACCCGGTTTTTCCTAATGAGCTGAATATAACCGTTTGAGTCTTTAGGTTTTGGTTTAAGAGATGTGTTTTTCAACGGTACTTTCCCTGTTTTGGTTTAAGACTGTTCTTTATCCATCGTCTCAAGGCGTTTAGATACCCTTGTCTCCAGGTCCCGAACAATGCTCCTCAGAGCACTGCTCCCGTCTATTGGGCCCGAGCGGTTCCATCCCCTTCGCAAGGCAGTATCCGTTTTTTCCTTGAATTCCCCAAGACTGGCGGCCATGGACTCCCACAAGAACAGTTTTTGAAGAACATGGCGTTCAGCGGGTTCAAGGTCTTTTTCCGTATCAAACGATTGACCGTCTCCGGTTGTAATTATCATATGCGTTGGTAAAGAGGACAGCCATTCACCGGCCGTTTCATTTTTGACAGAATATAGTTTGTCCAGCCATAGATGTATTTATTATTTATAAGTGGAGAAAAGAATTCAACAAAAAACTATCCGAACCCAATCCTGAGGCTAGACCCTTGACACGGGTGAGTGGTTCCCCTATGCTCAAAATCCATGAGGGTTTCGGTCTGTAGCCGTCAGGATAAAGGCCTCTTTGAGAGGTCTGATACCGTGGCATCATGGGAGTTCATGACGGATAACAAAGACCCATATTCCCAGGGAATGAATTTGCAATATAAAGAAAGAAGGAAATGAAACTATCCGAGATTAAGGATGCCTTGCGCGCCGAATTAATAACCGCCGATGACTGTCTCAATATGTACCTTAGGGCGGGCACGGCCAGTGATCTGATGAGTGATCTTCTTACCGGGCCAACAAATGGCGCCCTTTTGCTGACCGGGCTTTGTAATGTTCAGGTTGTCCGCACCTCCGTGGTCGCAGGGGTTGCTGCGGTGGTCTTTGTAAGGGAAAAACATCCCACCCCTGAGATGATCGCCCAGGCCCAAGAACACGGGTTGCCGCTCCTGTCAACTTCCTTTACAATGTTTTCCGCGTGCGGCAGGCTGTTTGACAAAGGGCTGCGGGGCGTCGAGACAAAGGCCCCTCGTCCATAGGCCGGATGCTGTGGTTTTTTCCGTCAGGGTTTTTATCTGTGCGAGTGATGCAGAACTCCGGACGGAGGATGCTGGGAAATGAGTGCTTTTTGACATGTCACTTCTCAAGAGAAGTTTTGAAATAAAGGCCCGGGACTTTATTCGCGCAGGAGAAGCCGCCATTGAGGTCCAGAAAATACTCAAGAACATTGGCTTTGATCCAGAGCAAATAAGACGCGCGTCCATCTGTGCCTATGAATCAGAGATGAATGTGGTTATGCATGGCGGGGACGGGGAACTGGTGTTAACCCTGGACACCGAAAAGATCATGTTGGATATCAATGACCAAGGGTCCGGCATCGAGGATGTGGACCTGGCACTTCAGGAAGGATACTCTACTGCAAGCCAGGAAGACAGAGAGATGGGGTTTGGCGCTGGAATGGGGCTTCCCAACATCAAAAAAAACGCTGATTTTCTTGAAATACTATCTGATAAAGGGGCGGGTGCCCATCTCAAAATAGGTATCAATCTGAGAAAAGAGTGATGTCTGAGTCACCCAGGAATTTCAAGCCATCCAGTTATGTTGTGATTGACGAGAAGCAATGCAACGGGTGTGTTTTGTGCATGAAGGCCTGCCCCACAAAGGCCATTCGCGTAAAGGATGGTCGGTTGGCCAGCATTGAAGGTGTCTGCATTGATTGCGGGGAGTGTGCGCGGACCTGCACCAAAGGTGCAATCAAGGAAATTGCCCTCAAGAAGGATGACCTCACACCAAGCCCCAATCTCGTTATCAGCCCGTCCACTGTCATTTACTCTCAATTCGGAGAGGATTGTCTGCCAAATGACATACTGCTGGGACTCAAGAGGATGGGGTTTGCTTATGTCCATGATCAGTCCTACACCAGTGAAATGGTCAATTTTGCGCTTGAACTTTATATCAAAGAGAACCGCAAGAAACCGAATGCACCCTTTCCCCTGATATCGCCGGCTTGCCCGGTGGTGGTCCGGCTCATCTCCTACCGGTTCCCATCCCTCCTAAAACACATCCCGCCCCTGGCGACGCCCCGGGAGATCGTGGCCAGGGAATCAAGAAAACGGTTGTCAGAAAAAAACGGGTGCTCTCCCGAGGAAATCGGGATTTTGCACATTACTCCCTGTGCCGCATTGGCCGACTTCGCTAAGGAATCGGCATCGCAGGGAAAATATCCAGGCATAGATAAGGCGGTGGGAATCAATAGTATCCACGAAATACTCAAAAAAAATATTCAGGAAATTGACGTCGATACGGTACTCCATCACTCCAGCGGCATTGGAATAGGCTGGGGTATGTCAGGTGGGGAAATTGCCGGTTTGAAAAGAAACTGTCTTGCGGTCTCCGGGCTTCATGAGGTGATCCGTTATCTGGAGAAAATTGAAATGGGACTTCTCCATGAAGTGGATTATATTGAATGCAGGGTTTGTCCGGAGGGATGTCTGGGAGGTCCGTTTACGGTGGCAGATAAGCACCAGGCAAAATACCTCCTTCAAAAACTCGTTCGCATGTTTGGGGTGGAAAAACGGATCAAATACAACTATGTAAAAAAACTTTACAATAATGGATGGTTTCTTACTGAAAGGGATCGGACTGTTTCTATAGATGTGCCATCCCCTCTTTCCATCCCGGATCGGATAGAACGGCTGAACAAGGTTCAGGAAACGCTGCGGTTGTTGCCGGGAAAGGAATGCGGTGTGTGTGGTTCCCCCGATTGCCAGACATTGGCCGAGGACGTGGTTGATGGGAAGGCTACCCTCGATGATTGTATTTTTTTTCACAATCAAAGGAAAAAAATGGGAGCCCAAAGGGGGTAGAAATGGAAATTCCTATGTGTTTTTAATGTCTTATATCAAACCCGGCACCGGTTAAATTTTTTCTAAAATGGCTTGACACGCTTAAATCTAACTGCTATACCGCCCGAGGCACAAAAGACAAAAGATAAGCCACGCGTCCCTCGGATAAAGCCCCGGGTCGATATGGAAAACCGAGGTCACTATCTGTATAGGTGTTGCTTTTTTTTATTTTTTCAAAACCATTTATGATGGAAGGCGGGGCAAGAATCTCCGCGAAAAATTGAGGCCATGTTTAAAAAGGGAGAAAAAATATTTGCCGCAATCCTCCTGGCCGTTTGTGTCCTCATCGGCATAGTCGGGTATTCGTATACGGGTGATACAACCGCCCCGGACAAGATATGGTTTGACAGCGCCGGGGGAGA
>JAUVRS010000303.1 GCA_030597505.1 Desulfobacteraceae bacterium | reverse complement strand
TTCTTCTGATGTTGCAAAAAAGCCTGAATACTCTTGATTCCCTTCTCAACCAGCTGCTGAGACCTGTCAACGATAACGGTCTGATAACCCGCCTTTGCACACACAATGGCTATCTGGCTTCCCATGGTCCCAACGCCGACCACACATACCTTTGCAATCTTCATATCTCCTCCTCCCTTATTTAAAACGCCTGTTGAAATAGTGGCTGACCCAAAACGGATTAAACTCCGAATCTGACCCCAGTATCATCTTCTGAAGCTACGGGGCACGCGCAGAGATTGCGGCCTCCGGCTGTTAGACCCTATGGCTCGGAGAGAAAATGGCCATTTATGGATGGGCACTATCCTAACACCAGGGATGCTTATCAGACAATCAATCATTTTCTGTGATAAAAAAGGGCTGGTGGCGATAAATGATTCCGGCGTCGACGCTGAAATCCTCATGCTTGCAGTGGATATTGAACCCCCCTCTTGACTTTTTGTCCAATTTAGCAGAGATATACCTGAACCAACCCAGTCATGGATCTCCAGCGGAAGTAAAAGGGGGTCGTTAGACCGCTCCGGGAACCCGGAGTTCCTCTTGGACCTTCCCATATATAAGCGTTTGGGAGGCTTAATATCCTGGCAAAATGGTGATGTTTCCAAAAACGTGTAGAAAAACAAAACAGATTAGGAGGAATTTTCAATGAACAAGATTATCATCACTGCAGCAGTTACCGGTTCCATTCATATCCCAACACAGAGCGAATATCTCCCGATTACCCCGGACCAGATCGTTGACGACGCGGTCAAAGCCCATGAGGCTGGTGCCGCCATCGCACATATTCATGTCCGTGACCCCGAAAACGGGAAGCCTACCGCCGACGCAGATCTTTTTGAAGAGGTTCATGTAAAGATCAAGAAACGTTGCAACTTGATCCTCCTCCCCACAACCGGTGGAGGCCCCAATCAGAGCGTGGAAGAAAAACTGATACCCATAGCCAGGCTAAAACCGGAGATGTGTTCCTTTGATCCTGCTCCATTCAATCTTGGGGTCTTTGAAATGGGCCACAAATATAAGGGGAAATTTAAGTTTGATTGGGAAGAGGACTATCTTGAATTTACAAAGACGACCATGTTAATGAGACCCACCCTTCAGGACGACATTACTTACGCCCAAACCATGCTCGACAGTGATACAAAACCCGAGTTTGAAATCTATGAATTGGGCCACATAGGTTACGTAACCTGGTTGATGGCGCAGGACCTGGTAAAATCCCCACCGCATCTGCAGTTCGTGTTCGGACCGCTGCCGGGGTGGATGCCACCTTCGGTAAAACATCTCCTTTGGCTGTACGAGGAAGCTGTAGATCGTCTCGGGGCGGGGAATTTCACCTGGTCGGTGGCCGGTGCCGGAAGACATCAGATCCCCCTGGCTGCTACGGCCATGGCCATGGGTGCTCCAAATATCAGGGTAGGCCTTGAAGATTCTCTCTATGCTGGGAAGGGTAAAAAAGCGACCGAAAGTGCAGACCAGGTCAGGATGGCGGTCAATATTGCAAAAGAATTGAGTCTGGAGCCGGCAACCTCCGATGAAGCCAGAGATATCCTGGGGCTGAAAGGTCTTGACAAAGTAAATTTCTAGATAAGGAATAGTAATGACAGAAACAAACCCCATTATAATCCGCCTGAACCCTGCCGATAATGTCGCGGTTGCCCTAAAGGTCCTTTCGCCGCGGCCTCCGATCAATATCAACCAAGTCATATGCAGAGATGAGATACCTCACGGGCACAAGGTTGCGGTCCAAAAAATTGAGGCCCGTGCCCCTATCCGAAAGTATGGACAAATTATCGGTTTTGCCGCAAAAAACCTGGAACCGGGAGATCATGTGCACACTCACAATGTGGAGATTCTCGATTTTGACAGAGATTATGCCATCGGTGAGGACACGCAACCCACGGTGTTTGTTGAAAAAGAGAAACAGGCCACATTTGAGGGTTTTCTCCGAGAAAATGGGCGGGTCGGCACCAGGAATTACATAGGTGTCTTGAGCACTGTAAGTTGCTCAGTCAGCGTCGCACGCTTTATTGCAGATGCCTTCACACCTGACCTCATGGCGGAATTTCCAAATGTGGATGGCGTGGTCTCCCTGGGGCATGGGTCGGGTTGCGGCATGGGGTCTAATGGCGAGGGGTTGCCGCTGCTCCAGCGGGCCCTGGCAGGATACGCCCGGCACCCCAACTTCGCCGGTATCGTCCTTGTGGGGCTTGGGTGCGAAGTGAACTATGTAGACTGTCTGATTGAGAACATGGGTCTTAAAAAAAGCCCTTCCCTCCGCGTCATTGAAATTCAAAATTCCAACGGCACCAAAAAGACCGTTGAAGCCGGTGTGGAAGCGGTTAAAAAAATTCTCCCCCAAGCCAACAAGTTTACAAGGTGTACGTTGCCGGCCAGCCATATTATATTGGGACTGGAATGCGGTGGATCTGATGCTTTTTCGGGCATATCGGCCAACCCCGCCCTTGGGGCGGCTGCTGACTTACTGGTAAGCCACGGGGGCACCGTCATCCTAAGCGAAACCCCTGAGATCTATGGGGCCGAACATCTCCTCACCCGAAGGGCCGTCAGCGTCGAGGTGGGCGAAAAACTGGCCCGACTTATCCGTTGGTGGGAAAAATACACCACAAGCCTGGGCGGCAAAATAAACAACAATCCTTCCCCAGGCAACAAGGCAGGCGGATTGACCACTATACTTGAAAAATCACTGGGAGCCGCCTCCAAGGGTGGAACCACAAATCTGGTGGACGTTTACGGGTATTCCGAACCGGTTTCCGCAAAGGGATTTGTCTTTATGGATACTCCCGGCTATGATGTTGTTTCCATAACTGGAATGATCGCGGGAGGGGCCAATGTCATCTGCTTTACAACCGGGCGTGGTACTGTCTGTGGCTTCAAGCCGGTCCCGGCCATGAAACTGGCCTCAAATACGGAAATGTACCGGAAACTCAGCGGCGATATGGACATCAATTGCGGCCGCATCGTAGACGGAGACGTCTCTGTTCAAGAGATGGGTGAAGCCATTTTTGGGATGATTCTTGAGACCGCCTCCGGGCAAAAAACAAAAAGCGAAGAACTGGGTCTGGGGGATAATGAATTTGTCCCGTGGCAGATAGGGCCGGTTATGTAAAGCCCCACCCCTATCCGGGTATCTCAAATTCCCACTCGCACCAGACATCCTTGGAATGATCGTCCGGAGGACAGACAAGACAGGTCGCCTTTGCCGTCGGGTTGATCACCTCGGCCGCAGCCTCGCAGATGGCCAGACCTGCGGGTTTGCATGGCAATTCGCCGATCCCGTCTTCAAGCCGTCTTACCTGCTGATGACAATTGGTCACCTTGAACCTGAATCTCTTGTCATCCATATCCTCGATTTCATAATCAGCATTGGCCCAGATCGTTGAAAGGATCATTGCCTCCCTGAGCGACTTGAGGTCATCTTTGAGCCCAAACATTTTTCT
>JAUVRS010000210.1 GCA_030597505.1 Desulfobacteraceae bacterium | reverse complement strand
GCACTGTGTTGACGCCTGCAATCATAATCAGTGGATGATCCCATTTCAACAGATAACGCTTCATATGGCCGAATCTGCAACCAAAAATAGCTAAATTTCAGATCAATTGGAAACAAAGTTCAGTTTTTTAACGATGTATCATATGCGGAGAAACGGTTTTGATGCAGCCTGATTGGCATTAGCAAGAGGTTTAGAAAATGACTATTCTGAGCGTGGATGTGGGAACCACAGGTATGAAAATGGGTGTTTTTCACGTAGAAGAAGGCAATTTGACTTTGATCAAAGGTTTCTCAGAGACCTATGAAATTCATACCTACAATGATGGATTGTTCAGCGACATAGACCCCAAAAAATGGCAAAATGCGTTTATAACCGGTTGCCGTGTCATGGGTGATTTGATGGGTGATATAGATCTGATTTCGCTCTCCGGAACAACGCCGGGGATGACGGCCATGGACCGGGATGGTAATGCGGTCTACCCCGCCATCCTTATGTTAGACCAGCGTTCCCGCCAGCAGGCCCATCATATCATAAGCACAATCGGTATAAAGACATTGATGGATGTTACCGGCAACATGCCCGTTGCAGGAGGTTGTTCCCTTGCAAGTATCCTTTGGATAAAAGATACCCATCCCGAAATTTTTGAAAAAACACATGTTTTTGGCCATTCAAACACCTTTATGGCCCGTTGGCTGACAGGAAAATTTGCCATAGACCCCTCATCGGCCTCGCTTACAGCCCTCTACAACACCGTGGAAAATAACCACGAGTGGAACAGTGAAATCGCCGATTCGTTTGGTCTTTCTGTGGAACGACTCCCCCGGGTTATCCCATCCCACGAGAGTGCCGGTCGTGTGCTGGACTCCCTTGTCTCTGAATTGGGCTTAAAAAAAAAGCCACACGTGGTGATCGGTGGCAATGACGCGGTGCTTGCTGCTTACTCTTTGGGGATCCAAACGCCTGGCGAGATTATCAATGTAAACGGGACCTGCGAGATTACCCTTGTCTGTCTCCCCGAATGTGTTGCGTCAAAAAACTATAATGTGAGGGTGCATGTCATCCCGGATCGATGGCTCACACTTTATGTCATGAATGCGGGGGGGATTGCCATGGAATGGTTCAAGAATCTTTTCTGTATGGAAATGGATGAAGATGATTTTTACAATGGTTTTCTTCCAAACGCCATTGAAACATGGCTCGATCGGGAAAGCGGAATAGTGTATATTCCCTATCTCATGGGGTCGAGATATTCCCAAGAACCGCTCAAAGCAGGGTTTGAGGGGCTAACCCCTGAAACCACCCGTGAAGAACTCGTGGCCGCCTTGATAAAAGGTCTCTGTCAATATCAGCGGGAGCATTTAAAAGAGGTGGGAATGGAAGTGCCCCTGAAAAAGACGATCCATATAACCGGTGGTGCAGTGAACCCCGCTATCATCGATGCCAAAAAGAAATGGATGAGAAACTGCCGATACATCCACCGAGAGCAATCTTCCATGAGAGGTGCCGCCCTGCTCGGGAAAAAATTTTTGGAGCAAAAACACACCTGATTTTTTATGCAAATTCGCAAAGACCGTTGCTCAAGACGACTCCCCGGTCTGTCTCAACCTGTATGATGGCCCCACCGTTTTTCAACCAGCAACGGGTCGTGAGAATATCTCCGGGATAAACCACACTGGAAAACCGGGCCTTGAATTTTTTGAGACGGTTCACTTCGCCCTCTAAGACGTGATTCACCACGTTTCGGACCGTGAAGCCGTAAGTGCAGAGGCCGTGAAGGATCGGTTTATCAAAACCTCCCTGTCTAGCAAATTCAGGGTCCAGGTGGAGGGGATTGAAGTCGCCATTCAGGCGATAGAGGGCAGCCTGGTTTTTATCGACCTTCGAAGAGATGGTGTAGTCCGGCTCTCTGTCTTCAGGTGGGGTTAGGGTTTCGGATCTTGGCCCCGGGTCCCCCCCAAAGCTACCGGCCCCCACATAGAAATTGACCCAACGAGTTTCAAAGGAGTGACGGCCATCCTCGGTCCGGCCCGAGACTTTGATGTGGTAGACCGCTGCCTTGCCCTTGTCATAAATGTCTGTTACCTCACCCACCACTACAAATCGACCCTCGGGGGGAAGAGGAGCCGGAACTCGGATGGTTTGTTCGCCGTGCAAGAAGCGCGACCAATCCACCTTATCACCCACATGAGGATAGGCCCTCATGGCCGGGACCACACAAAAGCTCGGCAGGACCTTTAGTCCTCCGGGGGTGTTTTCATAGACAAACTCCAAATCCTCGACGGAAGCGCCCACACCCAGTGCATAAAGAACCACGTCTTTCCAGTCGTATTCAAAGATAATTGGCTCGGTTTTTTTCCCGATTACACTGAGATCCACCTCAGACATAATGCGCCTCCTTTTTGCTAAAGGCCCCTGGGGGGCATGGGTCTACAGTAAAATACTGAGGGTTCGGTCTCCGCCTCAGGGTTTAATTGAAAAACCTCTCTTGTGTCAAGGATCCTTGATATCTCGCTTTTGCTGTCATCCAGGTCCCCAAAATGCATGGCCTGTCCTTCACAGCAGATAACACAAAAGGGTTCAAGATTTTTATCAATCCTGTCTGTGCAAAGATTGCATTTCTCCGCCTTTTTCCCGTGACCATCATACTGGATGGCATCATAGGGGCAGACTGTCATGCAGGCCTGACATCCGTCGCATTTCCTTTGATCCAAGACCACAGGACCATCTTCCCTCTTGGCAAGGGCCTCTGTTGGACACGCATCCACGCAGGGGGGATGGACGCAGTGGTTGCAGAGACGTGGAAGAAAACTCATCTTGAGATCGGGAAAACGGCCCACCGGCGTGTCCTTTTGTGTCGTGTTCTGGGTCTCAACACGAATCCAGTGTTCTTTCGAATTGTGCTCTTTTTTGCAGGCCACGGTGCAGGCCTCACATCCAATACACCGTTCTTGGTCTATGACAAAGCCCAATCGCTTTTTCAACCGATCACCTCCTGACCATCGGTCTTCACTACTTCAACAGCTACATCATTCATATGCATGTTTGGCTCGTATAAAAACTCCTGAACCGGGTTGATTACATCGTGGGTCAGATGATTTACGCTTCCTTCCCTAAACTGCTGGATCCACCATCCCTGATTGATATTGACAACTCCGGGCCGGACCCCTTGGGTCACTCTCGCTTTGAGTGTAGTGCGACCGCGATCATTAAATACGGTCACCAGGTCATTATCAGATATACTTCTCTTTTTTGCGTCTTTTGGATTTATTTCAACCATTGGTTCGGGGTTCAAGTCCAGGAGCGATGGAACATTTGAAAACATGGAGTGGGTGCGAAATCTGCTGTGTCCCTGGATAAAAGCCAAGGGGTATTTTTCTTCTTTCGGTTTTATTGGCGCCTCCAGCGGCTCCAGATAGACAGGCAGGGCTTGCCCTGTATCTCGAAGACGTTCGCAGTAAAACTCTATCTTTTTTGAGGGGGTGGAAAAAGGGATGTCAATCGGCGGATCCACAACAGGGATATGTTTTAGTTTCATAGGCCCTTTCGCAAGGCTTTCTCTGGTGATTCCCTCCAGAGAGGCGTCGCCGGAACCCAAAATCAGGTCAATAAATCCGTTTTCACCATTTTCAAAATATTCGCCAAAGCCCAACCGTGAAGCCAATCCCGAGGCAATATCCACATCGGATCGGGACTCATAAAGCGGTTCTATGACCTTTTTTTGGAGCTGAACATAGGGGTATGGAAATGGGATCAGGTCAGAGAATTCCAGATAGCTGCAGGCAGGCAACAGAATATCAACATAGCGGGCGGTGGGTGTCATAAATAATTCGGCCGCCACTATGAAATCTAATTTAGGGAAAATTTCGTTAGCAATTTTGGTGCTATGGGCGCATTGGTTCAAGAAGTTTATAAAAGAAAACCAAACCGCTTTGATGGGGTATGGGTTCCCTGAAATGATCGCATCGTAGAGTTGAAGGATCCCCAGACGGGAATATGAGGGTCTCTCCGGCGCGGCGTGGAGAAAGGGGTGCCAGTTAAGAACTGCAGGGGGGTGCCCGCCGCTAAAGGTGGCACTTAGATTGCCGGTGATGGCGGCAACGGTTCCGAGAGCCCTAAGTGAGACATCTCCATGATAAGTTCTGGTAAACCCCATATGGGGCACAAAAATGACAGAATTGGCAGTGCCGATCCGTTTGGCAAGCCGGGTGATGATATCTGCCCGAACGTCTGTGATTTCCGACGTACGTTGGGGCGGGTATTCTTTAGCCAGGTCCATCAAAAGTTGGAGCGCCGGCTTACATGTAAGGCCATTTACCTTGTAGGTCCCGGTCATCACAGGAGTAATATTTGGGTCAATACGGACCTTTGGGGAGTGGGATGTGTGGTCCCAGATCACATGTTCTTCGGGGTCTGCCCCATTGATGTCTCTCCCCTTCACATACTCTCCGGTGTCTGTCCGGACCAGATAGGGCCCCACGGTGTGTTTTTGGATAAACGCATCATCCTGAAGACCCTCACGGAATATCACGTTCATCAACCCAAGGGCCAGAGCAGTGTCTGTAGAGGGCCGAACGCCCAGATACTGGTCGGCCTTGGCGGCGGTGACCGTGAAGCGAGGGTCAATGACCACCAGAAGTGCCCCCTTTTTCTTGGCATCCATGATCCGCCGCATCATGTTCAGGGGTTGAGACTCTGCAGGGTTTGAACCCCATACCACCACTATTTCAGGGTCAATGCGTTCCCCCATAAATGACCCCATCAGGTACTGATAGGGAAACTGCGCGCCAAAAAGTGCCCGGCTGCCACAGGGAAGAGCCGAGTCCCCATACCCCCAGGCACTGACTCTGGTGGACTGGGTCAGGCTTGCCAGTCTCAGATAGGCCCCAAATTTCGTGGTTCCGGCACCGGGTCCCCCGAGCGTCCACCCAATGGATCGCCAGCCGTATTTCTCTCCGATCTCTTTAAACCTTTCAGCGATGGTATCAAGGGCCTCGTCCCACGATATGCGCTCAAACTTTCCTTCCCCCCGCTCTCCTGTCCGTCTCATAGGGTATTTTAACCTGTCAGGGTGATAGGTGATATTCAGGCTGGAAAGTCCGCGGAGGCAAATTCGTCGGTATTTTGGATCGGGAAAGTCTCCCGGCTCTACTTTGACCACTC
>JAUVRS010000290.1 GCA_030597505.1 Desulfobacteraceae bacterium | reverse complement strand
CTGAATTGATGGCCTACGAGAATCTGGGTTTTGCCAAGCCGGGAGAGGGAAAGGATCTGATCAAGAGCAAGGAGACATACAAGGAAGGGAGCATCCCTGTCAACGTGGATGGGGGTCTTTTGTCCAAAGGGCACCCCATCGGGGCCACCGGTGGGTCCCAGATCCGAACCATTGTACTCCAGCTGAGGGGTGAGGCCGGGGAGATGCAGGTAAAAACCCCGGAGGTGGGGTTGGTCCACAATATCGGCGGTGTGGGTCTTTACGGCAACGTGTCCATTCTGGGGAGATAAGAGGATGAGCAAAAAGAAAAAAGAGGTGGATGATCGATTTAAGAAATTTGGAACGGTGAGTTTTACCGCCATTACAAAGATCAATGACTTTATCGGCTACCTGGAAGAGGGAAAGGTCATGGGTACCCAATGCAAGGGGTGCGGCATCTTTTTTTTCCCTCCAAGGGCCGATTGCCATAAGTGTCTGGCGAGCGATATGGAATGGGCCGAAGTCTCCGGCACAGGCAGGCTTACAACATTTAGCAGGCTGAAATACGCCCCCATCGGGTTTGGGGATGACCTGCCCTATGCAATCGCTGTGGTGGATTATGGTGATTACAAGGTTTTTGGGAGAATCGCGGGGGATGTCCCGGAGGAGGAAATCCAAGTGGGAATGACGATGAAAACCGTTGTCAATGCCCTTCCAAACGGCCAGTTGAACTATGTCTTTGAAAAGGCCTGAGCCGGAGAGGGACTTCCTCTGCTAGTGACAGATCCCATTTTCCCCAGTTCCCCCGGATGGTTGGAGATCGCCATCCGCACCCCCCCCGTCACCCATGACTCTTTAAGCGCATTTCTGTTTGACCTGGGCTGTACAGGCATTGTCCTGGAAGACTTCGAGGATTATACCTTAAAGGCATATCTCCCTTTTCAAGCAGATGTGAAGGATGTCCAGAACCGAATTGAGGTCTTTCTCAGACAACTGAAAGAGATATTTCCTGAGGCCGATGCGGCAAAATGGACATTAGAAAAAATAGAAGATCAAGACTGGCACACGAACTGGCGGCGGTTTTTTCACCCGACAAGGGTTACACCCAAGCTCATGGTCGTGCCTGCCTGGGAACCCCTGCCCGCCACTGTTAGAGGCCATGTTATCAGGATTGATCCCGGTCCTGCCTTTGGCACAGGTCAACACCCCACAACGCGCATGTGTCTTGAGGCCATGGAAACCCTTCAGCTCTCCCAATCGTGGACAATGCTGGATGTGGGAACCGGCAGCGGAATTCTCGCCATTTATGGTTCCGTCCTGGGCGCTGATGGGATTGAGGCCATTGACGTGGACCCCGATGCCCTCAGGTGGGCGAGACATAACATAGAACTAAATGGCCTTACAGGAACCATAGGAGTATCTTCCAAGGCCCTTGAGGAACATGTGGATTCGTTTTCACTTATTGTGGCCAATCTCATCCTCGAGGAGATTCTGAAACTGTTGCCCCATTTTTATCAATGTCTGAACCCCGGAGGGGCTTTGATTCTCTCAGGTCTGTTGAGGGAACAAGTCGATGTGGTACAAGAGATGTTTGGGAAGTATGGATTTGCAGAACATGAGACCTTTAGAGAGGAAGAGTGGGCCTGTGTGGTGTGTATTAAACAGCCATAAAAAGAGCCACAGACACACAAAAGACGGACACGGACTGACGGCTGGAACAACAACAGGGAACAGGGGGACTTTAATAAGGGAGGCTGCAGGTGCGGCGTCTTCTTGTTGAGGAGATAAAAGAAAAGGATGGGGTTTGCTCCATTCCGGGGACGGAAGCCCGGCATATTACAAAGGTCCTGAGGATGGGGCCGGGGGACCGGATTGTTCTCATGGACCGAAAAGGAAGCCATTTCCTCTCCACCATACAATCTGCTACGCCCCGAGAGGTAAGGGTGGTACTCGAGGGGTCTTTTCCAAAGCCACCGCCTTCCCCTGTCAGGATCACACTCTGTCAGGCCCTCATAAAGTCCCGCCAAATGGACTATGTGATTCAGAAGGCCTCGGAACTGGGGGCTGACCGCATTTTTCCCTTTACATCCGAGCGTACCGTAGTCAGGTTTTCAAAAGACCGACTTATCAACAAGATGAGACACTGGCAGGAGATTGCGTTGAGTTCAGCCAAACAATGCGGGAGGGTCACACCAGTGGAAATATCCCTTCCCAGTACATTTAGGGATTTGATAAAGGAATGGAAAGAAACAGAAGGGTTAAAGGTGATCTTGTGGGAAGAAGAGGGGGCAAAAGATCTCAAGGGTCTTTTGGGGAGATCTTCTCAAATCGGAAGATTCGCCGGCGTGGTAGGGCCTGAGGGAGGGTTCAGCCGTAAAGAGATCGAAGTCGCCCGGGATGCAGGCTTTTCCATTGCCTCGTTAGGGTCCAGGATTCTAAGATCCGAGACAGCCGCACTGGCACTGGTGGCCCTTGTCCAGTATGAATGGGGGGATCTGAGCCTGAAGACCCCGCGCGATGAGTATACGGCGGTTCCACTCTAATTGCGCCGTTGTGATTGACATTATGCCATGAGATGATATGGTTAAATAGAAAATATGCATAGGCCTTGGTGCCTGGGAAGGAGTATTTTGAGTAAAGATGATTTGATCCAGTTAGAAGGTGTCGTGAGCAGGGTTTTGGGTGGCGGTACCATGGAAATTGAATGTGATAACGACATCACCGTGAGGGGTGTGCTTTCCGGACGGATGAAGAAATACCGAATTAAGGTCATGGTTGGAGACAAAGTCCAGGTAAGCGTCTCTCCCTACGACACGTCCCATGGCCTGATTACCTATCGGTTTTGAGGTCCTTTTCAGAATTGGGGGTTATGCGAGTCTTTTGGTCCTCCTCGCGAGGATCCTCTGCATTATGGACTCATCAATCAATTCCAGGTCGGATGGTAAGACATTGCCGCTAGTATCATAACGGACGATTGGTACATCCGAACTTATGTAGCCATATTGTAAATTGTGTGAATTGTGTTTATCCATTATCACAGAACCGGACGGCAATGAAGGTGGATTATCCATTCCAACCTGTCTTAAACTGCCTATCAAATAATTTTTGCCCGATGAAAGCCCCAGATCAGAATTATTCTCGGATCTTCTAAGCAAACCCTCTTTCATATACAATAATTCAAGGTTTGGAAAAGTACTCAAGATGTTCATGTGAATTCCAACTCTAAAACCCTCACCCGTAAGTCTTTCCTTGATGTCTGCAATCTTTTTATAATTGGCAGCCACATCGTTTGCGTCTTCACACGGTAGATCCAGGATAATAGATATTTCTAGAAAAATTTTTTTGTTTAAGTATTTGATAATGTTTTTAATGGCTGCTTCAATATCTTTATATGTGTAACCCTTGTTTATGTAGTTCAAACTAAAGTTGGAAGCGGATTCCAGACCGATCAGCAGACAATTTACATGGTCATTTATGAAATCTATGTAATCCTTGTTTTTTAACAGGGTGATACCGGTGTAGACGGTGATGTCATAGTCGTTTATCCGGCGGAGGATATTTTGAACCCTGGGCGAGGTGGTATGAAAATAGGAGTCAATAAACCGGATGTGTGTGGTGCCCAGGGTATCCATCATTTTCCGGATGTACCCGATGACCTTCTCATCCCCGACAGTCTTGAGAAAGTCCATTTGGGGAAGTTCCCTGTAGGTACAGAATTTGCATTTTCCATACCAGCACCTGTTGCTAAAGCCAAGATGCAGGGGGATCTGAGGCTGGCCATGGTAATATTTTTTGAGAAAGTCTCTTTCACAGTCAAACGTGGT
>JAUVRS010000338.1 GCA_030597505.1 Desulfobacteraceae bacterium | reverse complement strand
CCCAAAAGGGTCAACGGGTTTCCCTTCATGGTCACCGCTCCAGAACGTTCTTCCATTTTTTCACCTTACTTTCTATGAGTTGGTTAAAATGCCATGATATGTCACAACGCCGCCACTAAGGCACTAAGGGCCTGCGCAAAAATAACTTCACATTGTCGCATCCCTGCTTCAGGTCATCTTTGGTTGCGCCTCAATCGCAAAATCCTCGAAATAGGATTACTATTCCTGCTTGCTCCGTGAAATGCGAAGCCTATTTCTCTGGGGTGGTTTTGCTCAATCGGCACAGCCAAATCTGACCCAAATCCGGGCGCCAATTCTGCGAAAAGTTATTTCTGCGCAGGCCCTAAAATAGTGTTTTAAGGAAATCAGAATGTTTTTTGATATTTCTTTTCATCTGACAAATTGGGAGGAGTAATGATGCCGGTCAAAAAAATGAATTTCGCTGGAACAGAGGTAAAACAGATTTTGGGAGGTTCCATCAGAATCTTTTTTACAAAGGAGACCGTAGGAACCGAGGATCTTACGTTTGTAATGGGTGATTTCGTTCCTGGAGAAGGATTAGAACCCCATGCCCATGAGACCCAGGAAGAGGTATACTATTGTGTGTCAGGCACGGGTATGGTTTGGTACGGTGAGGATAATAAGGAAACTCCCATAGGCCCGGGAATCGCTTTATGGATACCCAGGGGAGAGACGCATTCGGTAAAAAATACCGGGGACGAACAGCTTGTCATTGCGTTTTTTCTGGCCCCAGGAGACGAATAAAGGAAATGCAGAGGAGGAAAAAGATGCCAAGACCTGTGTATCCAACCAGAGAAGGAATCTGGTCTAAAGGAAAAAGAGAGGAAGAAAAATATGGAGAGGTGTCCCTGGGGGTGCCCTACCCGGAGGCCGTGGCGCAATTTCGAAAGGCCATTGAGGGGCGTGACGATTTTGATCCAGCCACCCTTTTTGGCTGGGGCACCATGCAGGCAACAGCCGTCCTGAACATTTTGAAAGGAGCGGAAGAGACCTTTGGTGAGGCAGGCCAGGAGATGGTAAGAAACGCCATCAACAAGGCCGGGTATGAGGCTATGGCAGGATTCTTGGAAGACTCGAGTTTTCCCGAGGATGCGGACGAGATGGAAATTTCATCGTTTATTCTAACCGGAATCAACACCGTCTTATATGCCTCACTTGAAAAACCCTGGATTGCATCTGATGAGCGGTGTGAGTTTGACATCCTCTGGTGCCCCCATCAGGATCGGTACACGGCCTTTGATTGCAGAGTGCAGCGATATTTTGTTGAGGGTATGTTTCAGGCCTTGGAAGACAAAGGAAATGAAAAGATCACGGCGTGGGTAGATAAGCTGATCCCCCACGGGGCTGAATGTTGTCATTTTGTTGTGGAGAAGAGAAAAGACAGCGGCGAAAAAAATCCGTGGCATATCTATTCAGACGAGCTTGGGAAGAAGGCCTTTAAAAAAATGAAAACAGAACAGAAATAGGGCCTCGATTCCCGATGACGGCCTGTGCCTCTCCATTATTGACGGATTTTGATCGTTATTTTAGGCTATAGATCATCAGGAGGTTTTGGCCATGGGAAACTGGTTTAAGACAACACTTTTGCTGGGGGCCATGACGGTTCTCATCGTGTGGATAGGGAATCTTTTTGGGGGACGACAGGGTATGGTGCTGGCCTTTGTGCTGGCCATGGGCATGAATTTTTTTAGCTACTGGTATTCCGACAAGATCGTGCTCAAGATGTATCGCGCCAAGGAGGTAGGTCCTCAAGATTTCCCCAAATTATATGAGGCTGTAAGACAGCTGTCTCAAAGCGCCGGTCTTCCCATGCCCCGGGTTTATATAATTCCGGAGGAATCTCCCAATGCCTTTGCCACAGGCAGAAATCCGGAGCACGCAGTCGTTGCCGTAACCGAGGGGCTGCTCAGGACTATGAACGATGAGGAGGCTACCGGTGTCCTTGCCCATGAAATGGCCCACGTCAAGAACAGGGATATCCTCATCGGGTCGATTGCAGCCACAATGGCGGGGGCCATAATGATCCTGGCCACCATGGCCCGCTGGACCGCATTTTTTGGCGGCGGCGGGCAGGATGATGAAGGGGGCGGCGGTTTCGGAATAATTGGTTTGATCGTTATGTCCATCCTGGCGCCCATAGCTGCCATGTTGATACAGATGGCCATCTCCCGGTCAAGAGAATATCAGGCGGATGCAACCGGGGCCCGTCTGATGGGAAATCCTGAAGGTCTGGCAGATGCCTTGGAAAAGCTTGGTGCGGCAACCCGGAGACTGCCCTTAAAGGCCAACCCCCCAACCGCGCACATGTTTATCGTAAATCCCCTTTCCGCCGGGAATATGATGAGCCTTTTTTCCACCCATCCCCCTCTCAAGGAGAGGATCGCCCGGCTCCGGGGCACAAAAACAGACTTCTCCCTCGAAAAGGAAACTGAAACGGAAGACAGGGGAAGAAAGGAAGCCGAGGCGTTCTGGAACCATTTATCAAAGTAGGGGTTCTGGTTTACTTATCCAGGATAAGACCCTGGAACAGTTTTTTGTCCCCAGATCCTATCTTTATCTTCATCTCAGTTACATAATCGGGTCTGGCCTCGTCCTTCCAGCGGGGGTACCCTCCCTGCCACACATATCTGATCAATTCTTGAAATGTGGTTTTGGTGAACCAATATTGGCCGATCATCACTTTATGGACGTCTTTATCAACCGAAAAAGGAATTTTTATTCGATTTGCGTATTTTT
>JAUVRS010000314.1 GCA_030597505.1 Desulfobacteraceae bacterium | reverse complement strand
CAGTGACACAATCAAGGAGTACGGCATCAAAAGCGCCACACCTTGTTTTCAACACATCGGCAACCTCGGTGGGTTCTTCCAGCAGTTCCCCTTTTGGTCCGCGAGATTCCTTATGCAACCTTATACGTTCGGCCATCTCTTTATCCGACACCTCTGCGGTTGCAAGAAAGAGGTAGGAATCATAATTCTTTTCCATGTGGCGCAAGGCCCAAGAGCTCTTACCGCTCCTTGATCCGCCCAGGACAAGGACAAGTTCTTTTGAAAAAGAAGGCCTTATTTCAGATTGGTTGAGATGACTGAGATCCATCATGGGTTAGTCAACAGAAGCAAGATCAAAGAGAGAAATGGGCTCCCTCCCTGGCGATCGAAACATCTACCTGTGAATCGTGTCTTGAGGCAAGATCCTGACACATCTTTTCTAGGGAAGCCAGTTCGTCATCCGTACGAGAAGGATCATGGTGGAAAAGGATCAGTTTCTTTACATGGGCCTTTCGTGCCAACTCCAACGTGGCCCTATAATCCGAATGCCCCCATCCCCGACATTTAACAATCTCTTCCGGTAAAAATTGGGCGTCGTGGATCAGGATGTCAACATCTTTGCAAAACGCTGCATAATCATCAGGGTGTCTCCCGTCCCATGCATCTTCAGTGAGTTCATTGTCCGTGATAAAGACAAGGGTTTTTTTCCCCTCGCGGAATCGGAACCCGAATCCTCCTTGGGGATGCTGAAGGAGAACAGTGTCAATGACTACACCGTCCACATCCATGGGTCCATGTCTCAAAATGTCCAGGTACTGGATCCGGGCCTTTAGTTCCTCAAATTTTACAGGAAAGAAACCGTCACCCCTTTTTGTGGCAAAAATGGATGTCAGCCCTTTCATACAGGTGGGGAAGCCATCAATGGATATCTTTGCAGTGGGCTCAAAAATTGGTTTAAAGAAAAGAAACCCCAAGACGTGGTCCCAGTGGATGTGAGTCAACAAAAGAGTCACGTCCACCTTTTCTTTTTTGGCGAGCAGATTCTCACCCAAGACCCGAATCCCTGTTCCAGCGTCGAGGATTATCTTTCGTCCGCTATCAAGGGTAATTTCAAGACAAGTGGTGTTCCCCCCGTAAATTGTGGTGTCTTTTCCGGGAACGGTTATGGAACCCCTTGTCCCCCAAAATTTACACTTCATAACAGGCCTTCTTTAGGGCGTCAATTCTGCGAAGTTATTTCTGCGCGGGCCCTAAGGTTAATGAACCGCTTTGCCCCACAACAATAGTTGTCCGGTAAGTTCTCAATAAATTGGGGCACCGTGCGGTTCAGTTTTTTGTGTCCGGATAACAAGCTTGTGAGTCGGTTCTCAAATAACGCAGCATACTATTTGATTCTCCTTACCATGTCAATCTTAGGGCCTGCGCAAAAATAACACACATTTTCGCATCCCTACCTCAGCCCTTTTTTTAAGCCTGTTCTTTCTCTTTTTGCTTTTCCTCCACTACACAATAAATCCCTTTCCCGGCAGCGATCGGGCCAAAACACTGGTTGTCGGAGATACATGTGGCCTTCCGGAGGTCTCCGGACTCCCATCGTTTGATGAGATCAGGTTCTCGGATAAAGGGTCTGCACATGGAGATATAATCAGCATACCCCTCCTCAATAAGTTTTTCCCCAAGCTGGAAGGAGCGATTTCCTCCTACCAGTATCACGGGAACCTGGAGTTCATTCTTAAAGGCCTTTGCGGCCTCCCGAAAATAGGCCTCCTTTTCCTCTGAAAGAATCCCCATCCTGGAAGGGCTGAGTTTCTTGGAGGCAAGTGTGCCGCCGCTCAGTTCTACGGCGTCAATCCCATTTTTTTGGAGCATTGTCCCTATCTTTAAAGAATCGTCCAGGGTGAGGCCTCCATCCAGAGCATCTTCCGAGTTCATTTTTATGAGGACCGGAAAGTCAGCTCCCACTGCCGCCCTCACCTGTTTCAGGGTCTCAACAACAGGTTTCGCTCTATTTTCAACAGACCCGCCATATTCGTCTGTCCGCTTGTTAAATGCTGGCGAAAGAAACTGACTCAACAAATATCCATGAGCGCAATGGATCTGGAGCGCGTCAAACCCTGCATCAGCGGCTCTGTATGCGGCCCGGCCAAAGGCCTCCACCAGCTGCTGGATATCTTCTACGCCCATCTCCCGACGTGGTGATTTTGCAAACCCCTCCACCTGAGAGGGCGCCATGGGGGTCTCTCCGGTTAACCTCGGGTTTGCGAAAAACCCTGCGTGTGTGATCTGAATGGCAATTCGGCCTCCGTGATCATGGACCGCCCGTGTCATCTCCTTTAGACCCTGGATAAGGGTATCATCATAAATACCCAACTGTCTGGGTCCTGCCTGCCCGTCTTTACTCACATACGCATGACTGGTTATAATCAATCCCACTTTTCCTTTTGCCAGCCGGCCCATCAGGTCCGCTAAAGCCGGTGTACATGCCCCGTCATCCGATGCCATCCCTTCCCAGGTGGCAGACCGGACAAACCGGTTGGCAACGCGCATCCCGTTGATTTCAGTAGTTTCAAACATTCTGGACATATCCTTCTCCTTTCATCTTTTACCGTGCATAGTCACACGTCTCGGCGATTGCACAATTTAGTAGAATAACAACAGTTCGTTAGACACAACTTAACCATTCACGGGCTCAGGCCCGCCCTGGTGCGACTCGTGGCATAATTCCAAAGTTGTGCTGACTAGGCTTAGACTATATTTTTCGCATACATAGTGTCGATGATCGTTCTGGGCCAGGGGTTCAACGTTTAGGGTCACGTTATATATACCGGCTCCCTCAGAACCAGGTCAACCGCCTTCTCAGCCACAAACGCCAGTCCGGGATGTGTTTCTCTCAGGGTCATGACCTGCCGCAGGTGGTCTGCCGTCCGCATGATCAGGGATGCCATATCCCCTTCGGTCACAGGGACAAAATTCAAAAGGCGCTCCCAGGGAACCCCATTGGCCCACATAAAGAGAGCTGCCGCGGGCCAAAAAAGGAGGGGTGGGCATTCAAAACCCCGTTTCTCTTTTAGCGTCACAATATCTTTGATAGAATCAAGCACCTTGTAAAAAAAGTGTTCAATCTCTTTCATATCAAAACTGCCCTTCCCTCTTATTTCTACCAGGACATCCCTGTCCCAGACAAATGGGGCAAGTATCCCGGCAAGGGTCTCAGGTAAAACACCTTCCATAGGTCCCTTGCGTATGACCTCTGCAATCAAGAGGGGCTGGTCCACTCTAAGGTTGGAGGCCCAGCGGCCGTCAGGAGTCAACCGGTTTGTCTCGTCCACAAACCCGGTTT
>JAUVRS010000330.1 GCA_030597505.1 Desulfobacteraceae bacterium | reverse complement strand
AGCCTTATCAACAATTACCGGAAACAGTTTAACAGCATTATTTTGAGGTCTTCTTTTAAAGACCTGGTCAAAAAACTTGAGGCCAAGGTGTCAAGGGATTAACAGCAGTACAGGGAGCCAGAAAAGAAAAATGAAATTGGGAAGACCGTATCATCCGGGGGGGTATAGACAGAGGGGCCGGCGATAAATGAGAAGGTGTTATCTGTTTTTTGCAATTTGCTGGCTCGGCTTTGGGACACTTTTCTCCTACGCGGGGGAAACCCCTGAATCGTGGAGTATGCCCCTCCAAATAGAGTATTTTATTGTTCCGGATGGGGTTCACCAATCAGAGTTGGGAACCGATTTGGAAGAAGGGCACCCTGAAACGTTGCCGGTGGATTTGAACAAAGGCGTTGCGGTTGCCCAGGCTCAGGAAAAGAGGGAAGAGGAGATAGAGCCGGAGGACTGGGAAGACCTTATCGAGGAGGAAGAGTCGATTCCTGACCCCTTGGAACCGATGAACCGTGTCTTCTTTCAATTGAACGACAAACTCTATCTGTGGATCGTAGACCCGATAAGCACGGCGTATGCAAAAGTGGTGCCGGAGCTTGCAAGGGTCTCCATCCGTAATTTCTTTTCCAATCTCTATATGCCTATCCGTGCGGCCAATTGTCTTTTGCAGGGCAAGTTTGAGGAGGTGGGCAAGGAATTGGTACGATTCGCTGTCAATACCACCGCGGGTTTTCTGGGCTTTCAAGATGTGGCCAAACAAGCGCTTCATTGGGACAAACAGGATGAAGATTTTGGTCAGACACTTGCCTTTTACGGGATTGGCCCCGGGTTTTATCTCAATTTACCTATTTTGGGACCCTCCAGCCTTCGAGACACGGTGGGATGGGTGGGGGATCAATTTGTAAATCCGCTTGATATTTTTGGGGAAGGGTGGGTTTTTAATCTTTCACTCAGAGACACAGATTGGGTAAACAGCACGTCTCTGAGACTGGGGGAGTATGAGTCCCTTAAGAGGGCCTCTCGGGACCCTTATGTTGCAATGAGAGAGGCCTTCTGGCAGTACCGGAAAAATCAAATCGAAAAATAACATGACGGCTATCTTTTTGAAATCTCACAACCGGTAATCAAACGCGGGTTGCTCTGAGAAGGGAAATGCCGCGCATCAACTTGTTAGGTTTGGTAGAAAGAATCAGATGGAAACGCCCAACAATTCTTTGATTTGTTTTACCCCGTCTGCAGCGTCCCTGGCGTAGGCATCCGCCCCGCATACCTCGATTACAAATCTGTGAGTGAGGGATGCGCCGCCGCAAATCACCTTGAGCTTTTTGGAAATATCACTTGTCTTGAGCGCTCTGACGGTTTTCTCAACGTGGGGGTCGCCAGTGGTCAAAAGAGACGAAATCCCCACCACATCTGCTTTTTCGGTTTGCGCGCTCTCAACAAATTTATCTGACGGGACATTTTCACCAAGGTCTATCACTTTGAACCCTGAACTTTCGAGAAGAAGTTTTGTGAGGTTTTTCCCGATATCGTGTAGGTCACCAAAGACAGTGCCGATGACAACGGTCCCCAGGGTCTTGTCCGCCTTTTCGTCCATCAGAGGCCTAACCAGGTTAACACAATCCTGCATGCTTTTTGCGGCGATCATCATTTCCGGGACAAAGATTTCCTTTTTCTCAAATTTTTCACCAACCACATTCAACGCCGGGATAAGATATTTGTTTATCAAACCGTCGGGGTCCGCGCCGTTTTCCAGGGCCTTTTTTGTGAGTTCAACGGCAACGGTTCTCCTCCCGTTGATCACGGCTTCCTTTATGGCTACAAGATCAGCGTCATCTCCCTTTTCTTTATTCTCCCTCGGCCGTATTTTTTTAGGTTTCCCGTGTTTTTTCCCGGAAACGGAGAGATAGTTCCTGCAGAACTGGTCCTTTCCCAGCAACAGATCCGTAAGTAGTACTGCCCTTCGCATCTCCCAAGCCGTGGGATCAGCGATGGGGCAAGTGAGGCCGTTTAAGACGGCCATTGCCAGGAAAAGAGAGTTGATGGAGGAGCGTTCAGGAAGACCAAAAGAGATATTTGAAAGCCCCAGGGTCTGGTTGACACCCAATTCGTCCCGTATTAATTGAAGCGCCTTCAGGGTTTCAATGCCTGCCCTGTCATCGGCGCTGACTGCCATGGCCAAGGGATCAATGATCACGTCTTCACGGAGGATACCTTCCTGTTCGGCCCTGTCAACGATTCGTCTTGCAATCTCAAGACGCCCGGCCGCCTCTGCAGGAATGCCATCGTCATCCATTGTGAGTCCGATGACGGCTGCGCCATAGGACTTGACCAGGGGCAGTATCTTGTTCAGCTTATCGGTTTCACCATTGACGGAATTTACAAGCGCCTTCCCCTCGTAAGCTTCCAAACCGGTCTGCAAGGCTTCAGGGAGGGCCGAATCAATACAAAGGGGTATGTCCGTGACCTCTTGTATGGCATATATGGCTTTTTTCAAAATCCGGGGTTCGTCGATTCCGGATATACCCACATTTACATCCAGTATATGGGCCCCTTCTTCCACCTGCTTCAAGGCCTCCTCCTGCACCAACCTGAGATCTCCCTCTTCAAGGGCCCGGGCCAGTTGTTTTCGCCCGGTGGGGTTGATGCGTTCCCCAATGATGACAAGCGGCTGCCCGTGACCTATCAAAACGGTTTTTGTTGCACCTTTTATGGTTGTCTTCACGGGTGGCTGATCTTTTTTAGCGCCATAAAAACGACGTCTACCGTGGTCAGATGGAACATGACGATCAATCTTCCCATAGTCCCGAGCGGTTTGAAGAGCCGTTTTGACATTTTCGTCAGGTGTGCCATAGGTCAACCCAACAGTATCGATGGAAAAATTGTTTAGCGGCGCACCCTGATCAATCAGGTGTCGTACCTCCGCAGCCACCTCCTCGGTGGAACCATTTTTCATCAAAACAGGGCTTATGCGAGAGTTGACCGCCACCCGGGGGCCAAACACCTCCCGGGTCCTT
>JAUVRS010000069.1 GCA_030597505.1 Desulfobacteraceae bacterium | reverse complement strand
ATCTATTCAGAGAAACGGGGTCAGAGCGCAGAAGACTGGAAAAGGTTCTTTTTATAAAATTAAATATATGATATCTTTACTCATGCGCAGAGCCTAAGTCTTAAGTGAACATCAGAAAAGAAATGAGGCTTTACTTGGTAGTGGATATTTTGCATCAAGAGGAAGATTTCAAGGATTTTAAAAGGGGAGACAATCGATGGAGTTAACGGAAAGACTAAAGAGCAATCTTGCGATCAAGGCTGTCCGGAATGTCCAAAGGGGGTATACCGAAGATGATAAATCCAGGGGGCTGTTTAGACCGGAAATAAGACTTGATCTTCAGCGATCACGTCTGATGACCCAGTCGTTTAAGGAGACGGACGGGCAGCCCATGGTGGTACGGCGCGGTAAGGCCCTTGCCCATGTGCTTGACAACATGGGGATATTTATCAGGGACTGGGAACGTATCGTTGGGTATCAGACCTCAGACCCCGAGGGATTGTATCATCCCATAGATATGAATTGGAGATCGGTCATGAGGCTGGTCAACAGCGAAGGCGGAAAGACACTTCTTGACGATGAGGGACGAGAGGAACTGGAGGAACTCTGTGAGTATTGGAAGGGAAAATGCATGAGTGACAGACATCAGGAACTCTTCACAGGGGATCTCGAAAAATACTGGAAGTATGAGGGGACATTTCTGTGGACCCATTTGTCCGAGCTTGGTATTCCGGATTATGAGGCCTTGTTTGAAACAGGACTTGAGGGCAGGGTGAGGATGGCCGAAGAGCGGCTTGAAGAGATTGATAAGAGCATTCCCCTCGATTATGTGGATCAGAAGGAATTCCTCCAGTCCGTTGTGATTGTGTTACAGGCGGTGATCAGATTTGGAAAACGTTATTCGGCCCTCGCAATGGAGATGGCAGATTCGGAAGTGGATCCTGAGCAAAAGGAGCGGCTCAGAGAGATTGGACGCATTTGTGAAAGGGTTCCGGCCAAACCGCCAAGGACATTTCTGGAGGCTGTGCAGTTTTTCTATTTTATTCATCTGGTTCGATATCTGGAGTACTCCACCCTGGGAATCGGAATCCGGTTAGATTATCTCTTGGGGCCATATTATGAAAAGGATCTTAACGAGGGGAGGATTGCAAAAAATGAGGGTCTTGAGATCCTTCAACTCCTCTGGGTCAAATTCCTTGAACTGGGGCTTGTTTATTCCCCTTTGGTCACCTCGGTCTATGGGGGGGTGGCATCGCTCCAGGCACTTACCATCGGCGGAACCGACAAGGATGGAAAAGATGTAACAAATAAACTTACCTATCTTGTGCTTGAGACCGCTGACACCATGAAAACTATTGAGCCCAGCATTGCCCTGAGGGTCCATAATGAGACCCCGGATGAGCTGTTGTCAGCGGCGACCGATATTATCAGGACCGGAATCGGTTATCCCTCCCTGTTTAATGATGAGGCGCTTATCCCTCTGTTGGAGAAGTGGGGGGTTCCACCGGAGGATGCAAAGGGCTATGCGGTTTCAGGATGTGTCTATATGGAGATTCCCGGGAAAAATATTACCCGTCGTGTTGAGGGATATTTTGTCCTTGCAAAGTGTCTGTGGTGGGCCCTCCACCAGGGGGTGGACCCCAAGACTGGAGAACAGTGGGGAGCAAGAACCCCCGACCCCGCCACCTTTACATCATGGAAGGATGTCTTTGAGGCCTATCTGGAACAGGTAAAATTTTTTACTACTAAGCTGGCTCAACTGGAGAATACGTGTCGGGATCTGTACGCCAAATATTGTCCAAGACCTTTTTATTCCGCTATTGTCGAAGGTTGCATAGAAAAGGGAAAGGAATGCAAACAGTGGATCTACCCGTCCATGGTTCATGATATGACCATTATCATCGGCACCACCAATGTTGCCGATTCTCTGGCTGCCGTCAAAAAAGTGGTCTTTGAAGACCAGTTGGCGTCACTCCCTGAGTTGATAGGAATTATGGATAAAAACTGGGAGGGAAGGGAGGACATCCGACAGGCATGTCTTAAAGCGCCCAAATTTGGAAATGACGATGACTATGTTGACCTGATTGCCCGTGACGCCCACCATGGCACTGAGGCCGCCATGGAGACCGTAAAAGACAGGTTTGGTTTTTCAAAAAGGGGTGACGGAAGCGCAGTGTCAGCAACTTATGGGCTTTCAGCAAATACCCCTGCAACACCCGATGGCAGAAGGGATGGAGAGCCATTTGCGGATTCCACCTTATCCCCCCAACCCGGAATGGATAAAAAAGGCCCAACGGCAGTCCTGAACTCATGTGCAAAAATTGATACCCTGGAAACATATAATCATTTGTTTAATCAGAAATTTCTGCCCCAATTCCTTGAAGGGGAAATGAAGCCCCTCTTTATCGACTATCTTAAGACGTGGCGGGAGAAAAAGATCCCCCACGTTCAGTTTAACATTGTGGACAGCGAAACCTTGATGGATGCCAAGCAACGTCCTGAGGAATATCTGGACCTCATCGTAAGGGTCGCCGGGTACAGCGCCTATTTTGTGGAATTATCAGAGGGATTACAGGATCATATCATAAAGCGTACTGAACAAAATCTATCCTAGTGAGACCTTGTTATGAATCTCTCTCAGGAGGATAACGGCAGAAAGGGTCTGATTTTTAATATACAGCGATTCAGTGTCCATGACGGTCCGGGAATCAGGACAACGGTGTTTATGAAGGGGTGTCCTCTGACGTGTCTTTGGTGTTCCAATCCTGAATCGCAAGATTTTTTTCGCAATCTGATGGTCAGGGATATCAACTGCCGCGGCTGTGGGGAATGCGTGGCAGTGTGCGTTGCGGGTGCAATAAAAATCAGCAGGGAAGGGGGCAGAAAGATCGACTGGAGCAGGTGCACCCAGTGTCTTCTCTGCGCAGATGCATGTATCTATGATTCCCTGAATGTCTGCGGTAGATATGTGGAAGTAAAAGATGTGCTGGATGAGGTTATAAAGGATAGGGCATTTTACAGGAATTCGGGTGGGGGGATAACCGTATCCGGAGGAGAGGCCTTATCACAAACCGGATTTGTCAGCAATCTGTTGGAAAAAGCCAAAAAAGAGGGGCTGCATACGGCAATCGACACCTCCGGGTACGCACCCTGGAAGGAGATGAAGCGGGTTTTGCGTTTTGTGGATCTGGTTCTTTTTGACATCAAGCATATTGACCCTGAAAAACACAAGCGAGCCACAGGGGTTGACAATAGGTTGATATTCGAAAACCTTGCAAAAATATCAAAAGAAAAAAGCATGTGGTTGCGTTTGCCGGTCATTCCCGGTTTTAATGATTCTGATGAGCACATCGGGAAAATAGCTGATCTGGGGAGGAAAATTGGCGCTGAAAAGATCTCTCTTCTTCCCTACCACCAAGGAGGGGAGTCAAAGAGCCGACAGCTTGGAAGATCTTACAAGCTTTTGGAGACAAAGACGCCAGAGGCTGAACGTATTGACCACCTGAAAAAAATTATTGAAAAAAGCGGTATTAAGACATCCATCGGCAGTTAACGGGTACCCTTCATATGGCTTCCTCAATTTCTTTGGCAACTCTTCTGGCGGCATCCGCCGGGTCTTTTGCATCTCTGATGGGACGGCCGATAACAACGTAGTCGGCCCCGTTTTTTATGGCATCTGCCGGTGTTACCACCCGTTTCTGGTCGTCCTGATCCACCAAAGACCACGCGGGTCGTATTCCCGGAGTGACTGCAATCAAGTCGGGCCCCAGTTCTCGCTTTATGGTCCCCACCTCAAGCCCTGAGCAGACTATACCATGGCATCCGGCTTCCCGTGCCATGCGAGCTTTCAAAAGCACCAGGGCTGAAAGATCTTGAACAAATTTTTTAGCATAACCCAGTTGTTTCAATTTTTTCTGGTCAAGGCTTGTGAGTACGGTGATGGCCAGTATTTTTGTGTTGCCCGGGTTGTTTTTCGCAACAGTCCTCAGAATTTCTCCGCCTTCGTCGCAGTGAACCGTCACAAATTCCGGACCATGACGACTGGCCGCCAAAAAAGCCCTTTTTACTGTGGCAGGGATATCGTGAAGCTTTAGGTCGAGGAATATACCCGCGGTTCCGGTGTCTTGGATAGATTTGATTATGCCGGGGCCTTGGCTTATGAACAATTCCAAACCCACTTTGAAAAGACCCACGTGATCGGTCAGGCGTTCAACGTAAGACATGGCTTGATCATAGGTTGGCAGATCCAGGGGGAAAATAATATAGTCCTTTGGCTCTTTCATGAAATACCTCTCAGCATAGTTGGAAAAAAATTATAGACACAACAGAAAAAAAAATCTATATTTAGCGACGCTTAGATGTTAGCCACCGTAGCTCAGCTGGGTAGAGCACCTCACTCGTAATGAGGATGTCTGCGGTTCGACTCCGCACGGTGGCTCCAATAAAATCAATAACTTATCCCATGTTCCACTTTTCCTTTTTTGAAAATGTCTTTGTTTTGTCTCCACTTTTTTTAAACACCGCTGAATCCAGTTTCTTTGCCGGCTCCCTATTTACCGTGTTCATCAGATGCCTGTATGTGTCCATGGTGACGTTGATGGAAGGTGTCCCATCTGCAATTGTATATACTTCGAATGCTTTCCCTGGTCAATCAGAAGCGGAGGGATAAAAAAGGCGAAAAACAAACACCAAATATTCCAAAGGAGATTGCAATGGCCGATGATCTGTTTGCAGACGGGTGTGCATTTATTGATGAAGAATCTTTTCCAATCGCTGAGGCACGCATTCCGATCATTGACACGGGCTTCGTGCGGTCGGACGTGACCTATGATGTAGTGGCGGTTTGGGACGGTAAATTTTTTCGGCTCAAAGACCATCTCGATCGTTTTGAAAAGGGATGGAATCGCTTGCGAATGAAACCGAACCTTAGCAAGGACGAAATGCGGGAGATATTATTCGAATGTGTCCGCCGATCCGGCATCCGCAACGCTTACGTTGAAATGATCATGTCACGGGGAATCGATGAACATGGGTCTCGTGATCCTAGACGTTTTCGTAACAAATTCTATGCCTACGCCATTCCCTATGTATGGATCGTCAAACCAGAGATCCAAAAACTGGGAATAGATCTCGTTATTGCTGAAAACGTTATTCGGATTCCGACTAATGCAGTCGACCCGACAATCAAGAATTTTCATTGGGGAGACCTAACCAGAGGGATTTTCGAAGCATATGACCGGGGTGGTTACACGGCCGTGCTGTTGGACTCTGATGGCCACATCACCGAAGGTCCCGGCTTTAATGTTTTCGCTTACTATAAAGGTAGGCTTTTTACACCAAATATTGGTGTGCTTGAGGGCATCACACGCCGAACCGTTCTTGAGTTGGCTGAAAAACTAGGTATTCCAACAAAACTCACCGAGTTTGGTGCCAATGTTCTCAAAGAAGCCAAGGAGGTGTTTATTACTAGTACGGCAGGGGGAGTTATGCCTGTTGGCAAGATCAACGGTAACCCCATTGGAACCGGAAAGCCAGGTGAAATTACACTGTTGATTCGTGAGCACTACTGGGAAGCCCATAATGAGGATCAATGGACTACAACCATAGATTATATTAAAAGACTTTGAGTAAAAGACAGAGGGACGTCATTCAGGGAAACGTCAAAGTCGGTGATAAATCGTTAGTATTAGGAGTTTCTGGGGACCTCAAAATCCGAAATCCGAATATCGAAACTCGAAACAATGTCTAATTTCGAATATCAAATGACCAAAACATTTCAGACAGTTATCCAATATCTGCCGTGCTCATCACTTTTAGAATTTTGGGTTTTGGTCATTCGTATTTGTTTCGGATTTCGTGCTTCGTGCTTCGAATTTATAAAAAATCGCATAAGCAAACAATTCTCGTTAAATCAGCAGGTTATCAGCTTAAATGACGTGGCCCTGGGAGACCGTTGGGTACTCAGGCACGAAAAAGGATCCTCAAACTTTGCCTAACTTGCTATTATTTAACCTTTTTGGCTCTGCCAGGAGCTGCTGATTTAACTACCTTCGGAGGTATTGAATGGATTACGAAGTAAAACCGATCGAAATGCGGGAGGAGTTTAAGCAATGTCCTGTATGTGAATACAAGGACGGGTTTCACAGCATGTTTAAGAAGGAGGACAATGTGACCAAATGGTTTTTTATCTGTCCGAGCTGTCACACGGTATTTGATATTGGGTTTACTGTTCCGGGTTGATTGTTCAATTCGGTCAAAAAGCAACAAATGGATTTGTGTTGATTCCTTTTCTTGAGAGTGGTTCACACGATCGAATATTCATGGTAAATTCTCTCATTTTCAACAATTGATTTTTTAGTCCTGTTGAAATTCGGCTGAAAGGAGGAGATATGGCAGTTATCACAATTTCCAGACAGTTTGGCGCCGGCGGAAAAACCCTGGGTGAAATGATTTCAAAGAAATTGGGTTGTCCTTTTATTGTTGATGAAATTATCCAGATGCTTGCAACAAGAGCAAAGGTTTCCACCCACTTTGTAGAGAATCTTGAAAAAGAAGCCGGTGGGAAATTCCTAAAATTTATAACCACATTGGTCTCAAGGACCTATATCGAGCGGATTCTTGACGATAAACGAGGATATATTGACGAAGAAATTTATGTGGATCTCCTTCATAAGATTATAAGACAGGTCGCAGAGAAAGGAAGTTGCATCATCTTGGGCAGGGGCAGCCAATATATCTTAAGAGACAATAAGGATGTTTACCATGTGCTTTTGATATCTGACAAAGCGCACCGGATCAGATTTATGCAGGAGAACTACAATCTTTCGCCCAGGGAGGCGATTCAGGTAGTAGAAAAAGAGGAAAAAAAACGGACAAATCTTTATCGAAAATTTGGTAAAGAGGACTATGATCATCCCCATCTGTATGATCTTGTTTTAAATATGAGCAAGATAGATCTTGAAAAGGCTGTAGATATTGTCTGCAAATTGGTCTGTCCATAAAATAATAGTGAGCTGAATATTTTGTATGAAAGGGGAACATCATGGAAGACGCCAGTAGTCAATTGTCCATTTTCGTAACGACGTATGGTTTAAAAATCATCGGCGCCATCATAATTCTTATTCTCGGACGTGTTGTTGCCGGAGTTGGCCGTAAGTTTGTAAGGAGAATACTGAAAAAATCCAAGGTAGATCCGTCAATCACCTCTTTTCTAGGCAGCCTGACCTATACTCTCGCCTTGACCTTTGCTGTGCTTGCAGCATTGGCTAAATTCGGTATCCAAACGGCGTCGTTTGTGGCGGTTCTAGGTGCCGCCGCTTTTGCCATGGGGTTTGCATTACAGGGATCACTTGCTAATTTTGCCGCTGGTGTACTGATCCTTGTTCTTAGGCCTTTTAAAGTAGGCGATTATATAATGGGTGCAGGCCAGGCTGGCACTGTCAAAGAGATTCAGCTATTTACTACGGTTCTAGCCACATCTGACAATATCAAGATAATTGTCCCGAATGGTAAACTTTTTGGGGACACAATAAAGAATGTCTCCGCTTATGATACAAGGAGGATCGATATGGTGGTCGGTATCGGCTACACTTCCGATATTCAAAAGGCATATGACCTTCTGATGGGTATGATAAAGGAAGATAGCAGAATACTTTCCGATCCGGCTCCCCAAATTGCGGTCTCGGAGCTAGCTGATTCCAGTGTGAACTTTGTTGTCCGCCCTTGGGTAAATAGGGGGGATTACTGGTCAGTGAAATGTGATCTCACACGTCAAATTAAGGAAAGTTTTGATGAAAACGGTATCGAGATACCTTTTCCACAACAGGCAATTCACATGATGACAACCGGTGCAGCGGAATGAACTTAGGGCCTACGCAAAAAGTTACTCTTTCTCTTTTCTCTTTTTTTCCTTTCCTGATGGCAAACCGGCTTCTGCCGGGGTCTGGTGGGGCCCGGGGAAAACGGTCCAGGAAAACTACCGTTCACTGATCAGGCTATCCCCGGAAACTGCGTTACTCATTCAAAAAAATGTCTCCAAAATGTCTCCATTTTCAAAAAAAAGTTGTAAAAGACCATAAAACATTATAAAAGCCGAAACACTGGAGCCTTTGATGTTATTGTATCTTCTTGCAGTCAATAAAGAGGCCTTCACGCCCGCTCTTGGTAATAAATCTTTCCCCGGGAAAACCGCCAGCGCACCTGCCCTTGGAGGAATTGTGGATGAATGAAATCCAGGATTATTTTGTATGTGATAGCTGTTCAAACAAAAAATTTAGCCTTGTCTTTAATTTTTCTCTCCGATTCCATGGGGTAAATTTTTCCGATGATCTCATTTATGAGAGGCTTAAAGAGGAAACATATGAATGCACCGAGTGCAAAAAGGCCTACACAATAAGGCAGATAGAAGAGCGTTTGGGAGAGTTCAAAAAGAAACACAAGAAACGTTAAATAGTGCCCATCCATAAATGGTTATTTTTCACAATATCTGCGTCAGATAAGGATTTTAATCCTCGAAATACTTCAATGTATTCCTATGGTTAAAATCCTTATCTTCCTTGACCTTGCAAAAACTATCTCATTTCTGAATGGACACTAACCAGCTATTTCATACTGCTCCATGTGAAAGTTCTTTTTGGCAATAATGGTAATCCGCTTTCCCAGTCTCTTTTCCAAGTCTATTATTGACTCCTGTTCCTCCTCCCTCAGAACATGATCAACCTCCGGATTTACCATTATATAGGCATGACCGCCTTCTTCACCGACGATAGATTCTCTTTCCAGATCCCTGAATATTTCATAACAAATGGCTTCTTTGGATTTGAGGGTACCCCTCCCTTCACAGTAAAAACAAGGTTCAGAGTGCAATTCGCTCAAGCTTGCCCGTGTTCTTTTTCGTGTCATTTCAATTAGCCCCAGATCTGACATTGGGAGAATGTTGGTTTTTGCCTTGTCCCTGCTGAAGGCCTCCCTGAGGGCAGCGAAGACCCGTGTTCGATTTGAGAGTTTTTCCATGTCTATAAAATCTGTGACAATCAGGCCTCCCAGGTTTCTGAAACGCAACTGATACCCAATCTCTTTAACTGCTTCCAGATTAGTCTTCAGGATTGTTTCCTCAAGGTTCCTTTTACCCACATAGCTTCCGGTATTCACATCGATGGCCGTGAGGGCCTCGGTCCTTTCAATAACAATATATCCCCCCGATTTTAGCCATATCTTGTTTCCGAGGGCGCGAGAAATTTCCAATTCAATGCCAAAGGCGTCAAAAATCGGGTCAGTCCCTTCGTAGAGTTCCACGGAATATTCTAAGCGTGGGGCAAAGGTTTCGATAAATGCCATAATATTTTTGTATTCTTCGCGTGAGTCGATGATCAACCGATCCACCTCCCGTGTGAATAGATCCCTCACTGCGCGTAGGACGATTGATAGATCTTTGTAAAGAAGGGCTGGATTCGTCCCCTTTCCCATGTCATTTTGGATGGTGTCCCAAAGTTTTAAGAGAAAATTCATCTCAGGTTCCAGTTTTTCTTTTGAGGCCCCTTCGGCAACAGTTCTGGCTATAAAACCGAAATCGTTTGGTCTTATTTCTTCTATAATCTGTTTTAATCTTTCCCTTTCTTCTTTGTTTTCAATCCTCCGGGAGACTCCGATATGATTTACGGTGGGCATAAGCACAAGGTGTCTTCCGGGCAGTGAGATGTGACAGGTCAGACGAGCACCTTTATTGCCAAATGGTTCTTTTCCGACTTGGACCATAAGGGTCTGTCCTTCGTGGAGCAGGTCTTCTATCTGAAATGAGATATCCTTAACGTGATCCCGTTCTGTGGCCTTGACTCCCAAAAACTCCGGGTCTTCGTCGGCTTTAGAATCTTCAAGCATCAGTTTTTCAAGGTCTGAAAAATCCCTATAGACATCCGATACATAAAGAAAGGCGGTCCGGTCAAGACCGATATCTACAAACGCGGCCTGCATACCCGGCAAAACTCTTACGACTTTTCCCCTGTAAATATTTCCGAGCAATTTCTGCCCTGTTTTTCTCTCTATGGGAAGTTCTACAACAATCCCATTCTCGACGAGGGCCACCCGGGTTTCGTGATGCCTTGCATT
>JAUVRS010000315.1 GCA_030597505.1 Desulfobacteraceae bacterium | reverse complement strand
TCTTTGCGGGGCAGCGGCATTTGGTCTGGTCTTTAGGGGGCTGGGCGGGGATGAGATCGTCAGGGAGTATCTGGGAGGGTTGTCACAAACTTACAGTAAGGGTGCCGTACTGGCCATTGTCATGGCCGTGATCTTTTTTGTGGGATTTTTTCTCGATTTTATCGAGATCACCTTTATACACGTGCCCGTGCTGGCACCCATTATGCTGGAGATGGGGTTTGATCCAGTGTGGTTCTGTATACTCCTGGCCGTAAACCTGCAGACATCGTTTATGACGCCGCCATTCGGGTTTTCTCTTTTTTATCTCAAGGCGGTCACGCCTCCGGACGTAACCACCGGCCACATCTATCGCGGCATCATACCCTTTGTGGTGTTTCAACTTATAGGGCTTGCGATTGTGGCCCTTTTCCCGTGGCTGGCCACCTGGCTTCCCCATGTGGTGTTTGGGGATTAAGGGGTGTGGATTGACACGCAAATCAATAGGAAACAAAAATGTTTTATGTGTTAAAGTCGATGATCGTCGTTTGGAGGTTTCGCGATTCTTTTGGTCTGTGATAATCTGCGGAATCTGTGTGTAGATGCCGGGGTTTCAAAACGTTAACCTTTTAGCTGTAAGGAGGTTTTTTATGAAAAGACGCGATTTCTTGAAAAAGGCGGGCACAGGGGCAGCGGCAGCGGTAGCGGCTACAGCAATTATGGCTCCCGCAGTCATTGCGAAAAAAACCTATCGGTGGAAAATGGTAACCACCTGGCCACCCAAATTACCGGTTCTCCAGACCGGAGCGGAACGTTTGGCCAAACGAATCGAGGAATGCACCGACGGAAGGCTCAAGATCAAGGTCTATGCCGGGGGCGAACTGATTCCTCCGTTGCAGACATTTGACGCGGTTTCCGCTGGAACCGTGGAGTGCGGCTGTGGCGCTGCTTACTACTGGGCGGGAAAGATGCCCGCATCCCAGTGGTTCGCGGCAGTGCCCTTTGGTCTTAACGCAGATGGGATGTCTGCCTGGTTCCATGGAGGTGACGGCCTGAAATTGTGGGAAGAGACCTATGCGCCCTTTAACGTGATTCCCCGACCGGGTGGCTCAACCGGCGTCCAGATGGGAGGATGGTTTAACAAGAAGATAAATAGCCTTAGTGATTTCAAGGGCTTGAAGCTGCGTATCCCGGGGTTGGGCGGGAAAGTGATCTCCAAGGCAGGCGCCACCGTTGTCCTCGTTCCGGGCGGCGAAATCTTCCTAAACCTCGAACGGGGTGTAATCGATTCCACCGAGTGGGTCGGCCCCCTGCACGATTTGAGAATGGGTTTTTGGCAAGCAGCCAAGTACTACTATTATCCGGGCTGGCACGAGCCAGGGACGTATCTTGAATATATGTTCAACAAAAAGGCATATGAATCCCTGCCAAAGGATATGCAGAAGATCATAGATAGTGTCTGTATGGAGACCGAGCAATGGACGCTGGCCCAGTTCAACGCACTGAACGGCGCCGCACTCCAGACACTTATAGACAAGCACCACGTGGATCTGATCAAGTTCCCGGACAAGGTCCTCGACGGGCTACGGAAATTGTCCGATGAGGTGGTGGCCGCAGAGGCGGCAAAGGATGCCATGGCCACAAAGGTCAACAACTCTTTCCAGAAATTCCGAAAAGTGATCGGAACGTGGGGAGAGATCTCTGGAAAGGCCTACTATAATGACATCCAGAAAGATTATCCTCTGAAAGTCTAGTGAGTCCGGTCTTTGTAAATCTTAAAACCATTTCCCCTGAATCGCCGGCCAACACCCTTGGCTGGCGATTCTTTGGGGGAGAAAGAAAACCCCGTTTACTTGCCGTATTTCTTGACATTGAGGGCATAGTAGGAGACGGGGATCACGATCAGGCTGAAGAGGGTGGAGGCGCAAAGTCCAAAGATCAGGGCCCAGGCTAAGCCCGAAAATATGGGATCCAGGGTGATGGGCCAGGCCCCGAGGGCCGTGGTCGCGGCGGTGAGGACGATGGGTCGAAATCTGATAGCCCCGCTTTTGACAACAGATTCTTTCAAAGAGGCACCTTTTTTTACGGCGTCCTGGATAAATTCGATCAGGACCAGGGAGTTCCGGATTACAATGCCGCCCAGGGCGATCATCCCGATCATGCTGGTGGCCGTAAAAAACACAGGGTTTTGAAATCCCCCCACCGGGTGGGTGAAAGCGATGTTGAAGAGCCAAAATCCGGGCATGATCCCGATGAGAGTCAGGGGAATGGCCACCATTATGAGGAGAGGCATGGAGAAGGAATTGAGTTGAATTACCAATAGGATGTAGATACCCATTAGAGCCGCCATATAGGCAATACCCATATCCCTGAGGACCCTGAGTGTGATCTGCCACTCCCCTTCACCCGCCCAGTCAACCCGCAGCCCTTTTGAAAGAGGGTCCCTTTTCAACCTCTCTTGAATATTCAGGACCGCCTCACCCGGGGTCCGACCCGCCGTTTCCCCAAACACATAGACAACCCGTTCCAGATTTTTGTGGTAGATGGGCTGCTCTTCCTTTACCACCAGAAATTCCCCCAGTTCGGCGAGAGGCACCATTTTCCCGGAGGGGGATTTTATCGGGATCTGGGAAAGCGCTTGGAGTCCGCTCCTTTTTTCCCGGGGAAAGATCAGTTTTATCTGTAAGGGCTGCCGTTCCCCGGAGGTGTGCACTGTTGCCGGGGTTGCGCCGCTGAGGGCCGTCATCAGGGTTTGCATAATCCTGTCGGTGGACAGGCCATGGAGGGCGGCCTTTTCCTTGTCCAGAACAAAATTGACTCTTGTCCGATCCTCTTCAGCCGTGTCGTCCAGATCCACCACAAAGGGCTCTTCCCCCATGACTTTTTCTATGTGTTTGGCCCCCTGTATCAGCTGTTCGTAGGACTTATCGGGTGTCCCGTAGATTTCAGCTACAAGGGTCGAGACAACAGGAGGGCCCGGCGGGACCTCGACCAGTTTTATCCGGGCATGATGATTTTTTGCGATTTCCTCCAGGTCGTTTCTCAGCCGGAGCAAGATCTCGTGACTTTGCTGCTGGCGCACCCGTTTGTGGGCAAGGTTGAGGCGGATGTCGGCCAGGTTCCCACCGACTCTCAGGTTGTAGTGACGGACCATGCCATTAAAATCGATGGGCGAAGATTTTCCGATATAAGAGACAAATTTGGTTACCTCGGGAACCTGTCTCAGATAATCTTCAAATGCGGTTACCACCCTTGCCGTGGCCTCAAGGGGCGTTCCCTCGGGCATGTCCAGGACGATTTGAAATTCGT